>DAOLYC010000086.1:0-8099 GCA_035425605.1 Ferruginibacter sp. | reverse complement strand
TGTTTGGAGCAGGGCTAAAATTATTGTTGTGCCAGCCATCACCAATGCCTCCGTTAAAGATATTATTTGGGGCAAGATTAAAATTATTGTTGTGCCAGCCATCACCAATGCCTCCTAAAAAAATTGAGTTTGTAGTTACGATGTTATTGTTAAAATGCCAACCATCGCCTGTTCCGCCAAAAAATATATTGTTTGATGCGCCTGTAAAACTTACAAATATACTACCATCGCCTGCACCTCCATTAAATATAGCGTTATTGGGAGGCTGGGCATTTATTACAGTAGTAAATAAAAAGCATAGTATTATAAAAAATAGTTTTCTTTTCATTGTTGTTATTTTTAATGATGAAAAGAAAAAATTATTCGCCTGTACGCACAGCTCTGCCATTAAGCATACTATATGGCGATGCATAATCAAAGGCTCCATTAGTTCTTTCGCTGACTTGTAAAGATGTGTAACTTGAAATAAAAGCACCACCTTTTGCAGTCATTGTAAGATTATTTGAAGTGGACTCCCAATTAGCTGTATTTGCTTCGGCTGATGCAGATAAAATACCATCGCCATGTAATCCATCAAAAGTGCGACTGGCTGTACTGCCTGCAAAAGCTACAAGCTCTGCATAGTTACCACTCATTTCCATAATACCATAAAAAGTAGCACCACTACTGGTACGGTTACTTGATGCTGTAGCCAGTGCTCCACATCGCATTGGTACACCGGGGCCTATATTATAATTTGCATTACCGGTTGCCCAGGTCTCGTCTGCAGCGCCTTGGTTAGTTGCTGTAGTTATGGGTGATATTGTTGTATTTCCCCAGGCATATTCTAGTGGGCTGGGTAGGTTATTCCCTCCCCTGCATGCTTTTTCATATTCCAGTTCTGTCATCGGGCGCATAGCTGCCCAATCAAGCCAGGCAAGAAAATTTTTTACCGATACAAGGTCTGCCGCTCTTTCAGGTTCTGTTACCAGCATATTGGGTACCAACCCGGTTGCGCCAACACTGTTTCTGGCATTGGCATTAGTTTGATCTAGCGTATTTAAAAAATCAACAACTTGTTGTTTGCTAAATTCATACTTCATACTCCAAAATGCGTTATATCCTTTTGGGTAGCTTGCTGGTATGGAACCGCTGGCATCAAAGTTATAGGCTGCAAATAAATCTCCGGCATTTGTTCCGCAGGAAATGGCGTTTTCACTCGTTACTGGAAACCATGTATCAACAAGACCATCTCTGAATTTGTAACTTTCAGTAGATGAGTTTCCCAAATTAAAAGGGCTTTGCGGCACATACACCATTTCAACAGCATACACTCTTACTTCTACATTTTCATTATCAAGTACGCCATCGGCTCCGTAGTTCCAACGCAGACCGGCGGCTGTCCAATTTACGGTTCCTATTCCATCGGCATTGCGATACATCCACACCCCTTTTCCATCAGCAGAAGTTTGAATAACACTGCCTGACGGAACGGTTTGGCTTGTACTATTTATAGTAGCATGTTGCCAAACGGAAGTACTTTGTTTACGATATTTTACAAAAATCCAGCAGCCATCATAATTGCTTTCGTTGGTACTGGTACGCCAACTGTTTTGCCAGGTAATATCGTAGTTTACCTGTGTGTAATGCGTTGATACAGGCCCTGCTGTTATTTTAGGGCCTAACGATACTGTTGAAACAACAACATTGTTTGCGTTGCTTGTAATTACTAATACAAAAGAACAAATTGCTAATAGGGTTATTTTTTTCATACTTATTTTTTAATAAACAAATATGGCACCAAAAGAGAATATAAAATATGCGTACTGGTGGGTATTTATTTAATATTTTATAACTGAAAGGGTAAAACGAAAAAAGGCAAAACATATGTTTTGCCTTTTAAAAAAAATGGTTGATTGTATTATCCTAAAGCCACTCTTTTAAAATCGGTAACTTTTAAATCGGCATCAATGCTTTTTAAATAATCTGCTACAGACTTGCTGTTGTCTTTTACAAAAGCCTGGGCCATTAAAGTATTGTCTTTAAAAAATTTATTCATTTTACCATCTGCAATCTTTTCAGCCATTTCTGCAGGTTTACCTTCTGCTTTTATCATTTCTATAGCAATGGCTTTTTCCCTGTCTTTAATTTCCTGCGAGATTGAAGTTTCATCAACCGCTAATGGGTTCATAGCTGCAATTTGCATGGCCACATCTTTTCCTGCATCTGCTGCTGCTTTGGTCATTGATACCAAAACACCCATGCGGTTTGCTCCATGTATATACGATGCAACATAAGGAGCATCTACTCTTTCAAATTTTGATATGGCAATCTTTTCGCCAATGGCTGCAAGTTTATCGTTGATCAATTGTTCAACAGTTGCTCCATTAATATTTACTGAATTCAGTTCTTCTACAGTTTTTACATTGTTGGCAATGGCCGCATCAGCAATAGATTGTGCAAAAGCAACAAAATCTGTATTCTTGCTAACAAAATCTGTTTCGCAACTGATGCAAAGCACAATACCACTTTTTCCGTCGGCAGTAGTTTGTGCAATTACAACACCTTCTTTGGCCTCACGGTCGCTGCGTTTGGCGGCAACTTTCTGTCCTTGTTTACGTAACCAGTCTATAGCTGCTTCAAAATCGCCATTACTTTCAGTTAGCGCTTTGCGGCAATCTAACATACCGGCGCCGGTTGTTTGGCGTAATTTATTTATGTCTGCTGCTGTTATTGTAGTACTCATTTTGTTTAAAAATTAAAAATTAAAAATTAAAAAACAGAATGTATCAAAAGCAATGTTTTAGAAAGTTTTTGAATTTTTGTTTTTTATTTATTTGCTGGTTTTCTACCGCCCTGGCCAGGACCAGTAACCCTGCGTTTAGGCTGGCCTGAAGCGCCTCTGCCACTACCTCTTTTAGCTCTATCTTCTCCACCATCTGCTTTCGATTCAAAGCGTGCTGCTTTTGCTTCGGCGCTTTCTTCAGCATCGTTGTGATCATCTTCATCTTTATTTGCCTGGCGCTCCTGTAATCCTTCGGCAATAGCGGCAGTTAAATAATTGACGATAATGGCAATTGATTTTGTTGCATCGTCGTTAGCAGGAATTGCAAAGTCAATTTTATTGGGGTCGCAATTAGTATCTACCATACCAAATGTGCTGATACCCAGTTTTCTTGATTCGGCAAGTGCAATATGTTCGTGGCCGATATCAACCATTAAAACGGCTGCAGGTACTCGACTTATCTGTGCTATACCTCCCAATACCTTCTCCATTTTTTCTTTATCACGGGTAAGTGTTAAGCGTTCCTTTTTTGTTAAGCTTTCCGCACTTCCATCGTTCAGCATTTTTTCGATGCTCTGCATTTTTTTAACGCTTTTACGTACTGTGTTGAAGTTGGTTAACATACCACCCAGCCAACGTTCGGTAACATAGGGCATATTTACACGCCTGGCACAATCGCTTACTATTTCTTTTGCTTGTTTTTTTGTAGCTACAAACATTATTTTTTTACCACTACGGGCAATTGATTTTAATGCAGCAGCCGATTCCTGTAAACCTTCAACAGTTTTGTTAAGGTCTATAATGTGAATGCCTTTTTTTTCAGCAAAAATGTAAGGCAACATTTTTGGGTTCCACTTTTTCTTTAAATGACCAAAGTGAACACCTGCTTCTAAAAGTTGCTGTTGTAAGGAAGTATTTTCCATTTGTTTATTAATTAATGTAGTTATTTATTATAAAGTTGATTGTTGTTAGTTGATAGCTGACAATTTCAATATTACTATGAACCGCCATCTTACAACTGTCAACCGGCATATTAACGCTTGCTGAACTGGAAGCTTCTTCTTGCTTTTTTACGACCCGGTTTTTTACGTTCTACACCTCGTGGGTCACGCCTTAGTAATCCTGCGGCTTTTAAAGCCGGGCGATAATCGGCGCTTACTTCAACCAATGCACGGGCAATGCCCAGTTTGGCCGCTTCGGCTTGTCCTTTTACACCTCCGCCTGTTGCATTAACAACAACATCATATTTATCGGCAGATTCAATAGATTTTAAAGGAGCTTCTATTTGGTTTTGTAAATAAACCAGTGGGAAATAAGTTTTATAGTCTTTACCGTTAACTGTTATCTTACCATCTCCTTTTGTAAGGAAGATACGTGTTACAGCTTCTTTTCTACGGCCGACTGTGATTGTTTGCTTTTCCATTTTTATTTTTAGTACTTAGTAGTAAGTATTTTTAATTTAGAATTTTAATTCTTTTGGTTGTTGTGCGGCATGTGGATGCCCGGCACCCTGGTACACAAATAGTTTCTTATACATTTGGCGGCCCAAACGGTTTTTAGGCAACATCCCTTTGATAGCTCTTTCTATAATTACTTCGGGCCTGCGTTTTAATAAATTTTTGGCAGGTTCTTCTTTACGGCCGCCTGGATAACCGCTGAAAGTATCGTACACTTTATCTTCCATCTTATTGCCGGTAAGTTTTACCTTTTCGCAATTAATAACAATGATAAAGTCGCCACAATCTACATGTGGAGTATAGTAGGCTTTGTTTTTGCCACGAAGTATCGCCGCAATTCTTGCACACATACGACCAACGGTTTGATTAGTACCATCCACAACATACCAGTTGCGTGCAACGGTAGCCTCGTTCGCATGTTTAGTGGTGAAATGTAATTTGCTCATTTTTGTTCTTTTTATTTTAGTGATACCATCGCCATCCCGATGGCTTTTTTTATTGGACGGCGAAGGTAAGGGCTGAAAGGGTTAATTTCCAAAGAAAAAAGGAAGTATTTTTAATTGCCCTTTTATAACAAATTGATTATCAGTAAAATTTTTGACTAATTAAATGAGTATGTCTATTTTTTTACCAATAAAAACGGCCCGTCTAACCGGGTCGACTGTTCAAGCATGAGAAAACTCCTCGTTTGGGGGTAAGGGTTATTATTCTTTTATGAACTGTTTTATAAAACTGTTTCCCTGATTTACCAGCCTTACTATATACATTCCGGGATTTAACAATGATATATTCACAGGCACGTTGTTACTTCCCTGCAGAAGTATAATTTCTTTTTTGTAAAGTACCCTACCCGATACATCAGTTATCAGCAAGGATGAATTACCACTGATATTATTTCCGGTTTGTACTTGCAATATATCCTTTGCAGGATTGGGAGAAACAAAGAGTTCAATATCTCTTTTATCAAGTTGCAGGGCTATTACTTGGCTGTAAGTATATTTTCCATCTATATCAACAGACTGAAGCCGATAGAAAGCCGTTTTTTGCGACTGATTACTTACTGGAAACAGATCGGTATAAATATAATTAAGAGGTAAGTTAGAATTTCCCCCGGCACTGACACTGGCAATACTTGTGAAGTTTACCCCATCAATACTCCGTTCTATATTATAATGGCTGCTGTTCTGCTCGAATTGTGTCTGCCATTTTAAAGTAATCGTATTGTTTTTATTTGAAGCTGTAAATGAAGTAAGCTTTACCGGCAATGCTACCTGGCTCATACTGAGAATTTCGGCCCCAGTAAGTGCACGGTTATATATCCTCAGTTCATCCATCTTACCATTAAATCCGTTGTATTCTGGCGGGGAATACAAATAATAAGACATTGTCCCAAATCGGGCAGGTATATTATAAATCGGCGTTTGCGATCCTACAGCACCACTGACATTTAAAACACCGTTGATGTAAATCATCATGGTTGCTCCTGACCTTACACAGGCAACATGCACCCATACCCCTACAGCGAATGCACCGTTGGTAGAACCTATGCTTCCGTTTTTGAAATTAAACCGTATCTCCGGGTAACCGTATGCAGTCCAAAACCATACTCCCGGCCCACTTGAATTCATATTATTCTCGTAGAACCCCCCTGTATGAACAAAGGGCGAGTTGGCATAGGTCGAAAACACAATGGTAAAATCCTGATTGATACCGAAACTTGTATTACTGTTAATGGCATGCGTTCCAAACTGGGGAACTGTATTGCCGGGGTTTAAAAAATTCATTGCAGCGTTGACTGTACCTGCATGGTTTGTGGTAGGTGTGGCGCCATTTGAAGTACCTGCAATTGCAAATGGGCCGGCATCAGTAAAATTTCCATTCATGGGAAAATAAGCAACCAGGCCGGCAGTGGGTTGAGCCATTACCGGAACTAAAAATAAGATAGTAATTGTGATAGTAATGAGAAGATGTTTCATGCTTAAAAAATTTTGGTTAAAACTGTTGTTGTTAACTATAGGATAGGTTGTACAAAACTGTTTAAATAAAAAATCTGTGGTGAGCGTACTATCACGGTAATTACGGAGGGTGAAAACACGGTATTCTACCGCATCGGGCTTTATAAAATAATGTTTACTTTTATAAGCCCTCTTATTTACTTTACAACCCCATTATAAAAATTATTATGAATAACAATCTATTACCCGGGATAAAAGCTCCCGAAAAAAACGACCAGGTAATATCTTACTATGCTTTAAGGATTTTAATTGGCGCTACCGGCGTATTATTACCCATACTGCTCATCATTGGAAACCTGTTTGCAAACAACTCATTTAAAATTGAATATTCTGTAAGTGATTATTACGATAATGGCACGGCAGGAGATATATTAGTTGGCATTTTATTCGTACTTGGTTTCTTTTTAATGAGCTATAAAGGATATGATAAAACCGACAGCCGGGCAGGCAACCTTGGATGTGTTTTTGCTTTGGGTGTGGCATTATGCCCAACCACCAGCAATAATAATATTATTCATACACTGCATTTTGTTTTTGCCTTACTGCTTTTTTCGGTTTTTATATTTTTCTCTATTTACTTATTTCGAAAATCGGGGCCTGGCAAGTGTACCAAACAAAAAGATAAACGCAATAGAGTTTACCTGGTTTGTGGAATTTTTATGATTGCCAGTATTGCAGGTATTGCATTAGCCATGCTTGTTTTTAAACCGGCTGCCGAAGCATATCATCTTGTTTTTTGGTTTGAGTCGGTTGCGCTTATTAGTTTTGGTATTTCGTGGATTACCAAAGCAGAATATTTATTTTTAAAGGATAAATAATGTTTTAAACGATTATTTAATTATTAAATTAAGTATTACTTTTTTAGTAACGGTTATAACTTTAAAATTTCAGCATTAAACACTACTCCTATATTTGAATTAAAGCCTCTTAGTTCTCTAACTGGTATTCTTTTATCAGAGCCAAGCACCTGTCTCAAATCTGCAAAAATTGAAAAATTATTATACTGTATCCCTATTTTCACTCCCAATGCCCAAATCTTATCATTAATGGTATTATTTTTTAATAGTATCCTGTAATCAGAAGTATCCTGGTTTGGGATATTTAAATAAGAAAGATATCCAGTTAAAGTAAAATCTATATTGTGTTCAACACTATCAACTGTTTTATTAAACCGGAATAAATATTTACATCCTGCTGTATAATTAACTGTAGAAAAATGAAATGAAGCCAATTTCGCATTCCCTGTATCCTTGGATGCTTTTATGGATTTATTAGAAAATTCAAAAAAAGGAACGATGCAATGTTCTTTATATGAATTTAATCCGGCAATTTGTTTAAAGCTATACGCATACTCCATGGTACCGAGGAAAGAATTATTACCTACTTCTGGAAATATTAAAGTAGAAGCAATCAGGCTATCTGTATTTGTTGCATTTTTATTAAATGAAAGAAAGAATGTCAATTCAGACTTGTTTCTCATTAACGGTTTTATATAACAGGAAAATTTTCCGGAAGCATTAAATTTTTCGAGTTGCTCTTTATTAACATTGCCTACACCAAATACACCGAATGTATTTCTTATTATCTTTTTTAGTTCAATAACAGTATCTTTTTTAAAAACTGTTATTGAATCCGGAACTTTCCCATCTTTATCTTTTACAAAATCAATATATGCCCCGTCTTTTTTTTGGTTTGCTATTTTAAATTCCCTTTGAATTTCATGGATTACTTTGATACTTTTTGAAACTGATTTAAAGGAAGGAATGTTTTGTTGGCTCCAGCCATATAAACAAAACAATAATCCAATTACTGAAATTATTATCTTTTTCATAAAACAATTTTTTGGTTTCACAAATCTGTAAA
>DAOLYC010000085.1:0-8243 GCA_035425605.1 Ferruginibacter sp. | reverse complement strand
AACCGAAGTCGCACGGCAGACTTGACTTATAGCAGTTATGATAATAAAACAGGTATAAATTTCTCTACGTATAGGGAGATAACTATTTCAGAAAAAAACAAACTTGATATTAGGATGAATTTTAAGCAATATGAGTTTAACAAAGAATTATCAGTATCATTCAACATTCCAAAAAATTATACAACTAAGTAAGCGTTATTTGTAATAATCAAACAGGCTATGTTTTTTATGCATAATTTTTTTATCAGCATCTTATATCAATCCTACAATCAAACCCAGGAATGAAAAAACGGGGCGAAAACCCTGAGAATTGTAAAGTTTAAACAACAGGATCGTTAATTATGGTTAAATATATTTTCAGTATTACTTTATTTTTAGTGTTTACTATTTCTGCAGCAGCACAACAAACCCGTGAAGAGCTGGAAAAACAGCGTTCACAATTGAAAAAGGAAATGGAACAAACACAAAAGCAATTAAATTCAAACAAATTAAAAACAAAAGAAAACCTGGTTCAGTGGCGGCTCATAAATAATAAAGTAAACCTCCAAAACCGGCTTATTGAAAATATAGGTAAGGATATTAACCTTCTGGATAATAATATATATACTAATCAACTTGAAATAAACAGGTATAATAGACTGCTCGATACTTTAAAACAAGAATATGCAAAAAGCATGATTTATGCATATAAAAACAGGAACAATTACGATTTTTTAAATTTCATTTTTTCTGCAGCAAGTTTTAATGACGCCATAAAACGGATAGCGTACTTAAAATATTATCGCACATTTAGAGAAAAACAAGGAGAAAATATTTTACGCACACAAGCATTAAGGAAGCAACGAGTGAATGAATTAGGCAGCATTAAAGAACAGAAAGGTGTAGTGCTTAAAACAAAAGACAAAGAAATGTTGGTGCTGGAAAATCAGAAAGATGAAAAAGACAGGGTGATGAATGAACTGAAAAAACAAGGAAAGCAATTAAACAGCCAGTTGTCGGCGTATAAAAAGCAAAATGCAAAAGTTGAGCGTGCCATAACGGCGGCCATAAACAAAGCAAGAGAAGATGCAAAAAAGGCAGCATTAAAAAAAGCTAAAGAAGAAGAGGCGCTTGCAAAAGCAAACACTAAAACCGAAAACAAAACTGAGGCAGTAACTAAAACTGAATCCAAAGCAGTTGCACCTGCAAAAAAAACTACAGTAAAAGCACCTGAAAGTGTTTTATTGAATGCTGGTAATATTGAGCTGAATGAAAATTTTATAAAGAACCGGGGAAGTCTTCCATGGCCGGTTGATAAAGGAGTGCCTATTCTTCATTTTGGTCGTAATATTTTGCCTAATAAAACAGAATTGGATATTACATGTGTAACAATAGCAACGGATATTGGTAGCAATGTTAAAAGTGTTTTTGATGGAGTAGTATCTAATATAGTTTTTATTGAAGATATGCAGGTTGTAATTATCCAACACGGTAAATATTTTACAACATACAGCAACTTAAGTAGTGTACAGGTACAGCGTGGTCAAAATGTAAAAACAGGCCAGGTTATTGGTAAAGCAGGCGCAAACCTGGACGGTATTGGCGCTGTTGACTTTTTTATCAACGATGAAAAAAATGATATCGACCCGGAGAAATGGCTGAAATAATAAAATCAAATCATCCGATTATACAAATTTTCATATAGCGGTACAATATTCTCAATGTCGAATTTTTTTGCTTGTGCCAACGCATTGGTTTTAAATTGCTGAAGGGTACTGTTATTTTGTAAAATTAGCAATGCATTATTGCTCATATCCTCCACATCGCCTACATTACTCATATATCCGCTAAAACCATCAATATTAATTTCGGGTAAACCACCTGCATTTGTTGATATTACCGGTACTTCGGCTGCCATAGCCTCAAGTGCAGCCAATCCAAAACTTTCGTATTCGCTTGTTAATAAAAACAAATCGGCAATGGGCAAAATATCTTCCATCTGTTCCTGCTTACCTAAAAATTTTATGTTGTTATGCGATTCACATTTCCTTGCCCTGGCTTCTATTTCCGATCTCTCAGGCCCATCGCCCAATAATAACAATGTTGCTGGCATTTTTTTCTGAATATGCAGAAAAACTGAAACAACATCTTCTACTCTTTTTACTTTTCTAAAATTGGAAGCATGTACAAGTATCTTTTCGCCATTGGGGGATATTAGTTTGCGAAATGCATCTACCGGCTGTTTGTGAAATCGTTTTACATCCACAAAATTATGAATCACTTCTATTTCTTTATCAATGTTGAAATTCTTATACGTTTCATCTTTAAGGTTTTTCGATACTGCCGTTAGTGCATCGCTTTCGTTCATCGAAAATGTTACCACAGGGCTGTAAGTCTTATCTCTTCCAACTAATGTAATATCGGTACCATGTAATGTTGTAATTACTGGAATTCGTTTTCCCTGCTTGGCTAAAATTTGCTTGGCCATATAGGCTGCCGCAGCATGAGGTATAGCATAATGTACATGCAACAACTCTACATCATTATTCAAAATTACATCAACCATTGTACTTGCCAGCGCCGTTTCATAAGGCGGATAATCAAATAACGGATATGTAGGAACTCTTACTTCGTGATAAAAAATATTGGCATGAAACCCACTCAGTCGTACAGGCTGTTGGTACGTAATGAAATGTATATTATGCCCTTTATCTGCCAGGGCTTTACCAAGTTCAGTTGCTAACACACCACTACCGCCAAAGGTGGGGTAACACACAATTCCAATATTCATATAATAGGTTGGTTAAATAATAAAAGTATTTGCAATTTACCTAATTATTTTAATTAGCCTTTCCGTTCATGTATTGTTTTAAATATGTAAGTTTGTTACAAAACCTATGGTATGGTTAAAAGTATTGTTACAAGTATATTAATTTTTAATGTTTTTTCATTTACCGCTTGGGCACAGGACAAAGATTCGGTAATGATAAAAAAAATTTCAAATGAAATTTTATTGAACGGAAAGGCTTATCCAAATTTATATTCATTGTGTAAAACTGTTGGGCCACGGCTAAGCGGTAGTGCAGGTATGTATAAAGCAGAACAATGGGGATTACAGGCATTAAAGGATGCAGGTGCAGAAAATGTATACTTGCAGCAATGCATGGTACCACACTGGGTAAGGGGGGAAAAAGAATTTGCAGGATACAGGTCAGCAAATAAAAATTTCAATAAGGAATACAATGTGCTTGCATTAGGCAACACTGTTGGTACAGGTAATAAGGGAGTTACTGCACAAGTAATTGAAATAAAAAATTTTGATGAACTGGATAAAAGAAAAGATGAAGTAATTGGAAAAATTGTGTTCTTTAATTATCCCTTTAATAAAACTTATTTAAGAGGTGCCTATGGTGATGCTGTTCGTTACCGTGTAAACGGGCCATCTGCTGCTGCTAGATATGGCGCTGTGGCTGTTATTGTACGTTCAGTTACGGGAGCATTGGACGACTTTCCACATACTGGCACCATGCATTATGATGAAAACCAACCCAAGATTCCTGCGGTTGCTATTAGTACTATTGGTGCCAATAAGCTGAGAGCAGATATTAAAGGAGCATATAAAAATGAGAAACTTTATCTTCAAACCAATTGTATAATGCTGCCAGACACCATTGGTCATAATGTGATAGGAGAAGTTAAAGGCACTGAATTTCCGGATGAGATTATAACTGTTGGAGGACACCTGGATAGTTGGGACCCCGGCGAAGGAGCTAGTGACGATGGAACAGGTATTGTAAATAGTATTGAGATAATACGTGTTTTTAAAACATTGGGTTATAAACCTAAACGCACCATTAGAATAGTTTTATTTGCCAATGAAGAAAATGGCCTGCGAGGCGCTACTAAATATGCCGAAGAGGCAAAACAGAAAAACGAAAATCATATCATGGCCATGGAAAGCGATGGCGGAGCAGAATTTCCCCGTGGTTTTGTATGCGGCATGACCAAAGAACAATATGTAAAAGTACAAAGCTGGTTAAAATATTTTGAACACTTTGATGCAACCAGGTTTTCATTTAGTGAAGCTGGTGGCGGTGGTGCCGATATTGGTCCGCTGCAGCAGAACTTTAAAACGGCACAATTTGGATTAATCACCACAGGGCAAAGATATTTTGATGTACATCATGCAGCATCAGATACCTTTGAAAAAGTAAATGCACAAGAATTGAATTTATGTTCGGTAGTTATGGCAAGCATGGTTTACCTGGTAGATGATCATGGATTATAAACTTTTAATTTTTTTTTATGGCGGATGTAAAATTCGACGAAGTTGAAAAAGAACAACCCAAGAAGAAAAGCGGTTTCCGTAAATTTTTAAGATGGTTTGTTTTTATTTTATTGCTAACCGGAGCCCTTACTTTTTGGTGGAAATATTATTTTGTTTTTGGCGAAGGTGTTAAGTCGGGAGAATTGAATTATGTGGTAAAAAAAGGAAACGTTTTTAAAACGTATGAAGGAAAACTTATACAGTCGGGTCTTCGTTCAAAATCGCCGGGTACCATCAGCTCGTACGAGTTTGAGTTTTCGGTTGCTGATGATAGTATTGCTAATGTGTTAATGAATAACAGCGGCAGTTATTTCGACCTACATTATAAAGAGTACAAAGGAGCTTTACCCTGGCGTGGTTTTAGCCCGTATATTGTAGATAAGATAATCAATATGAAAATCGTTGACCATTAAATCAGGTACCAGAATATATTAAAAAGATAACCGGCTTTTTATGAAAGTCGGTTTTTTCTTTTCTCCATGCAGCAATTGTCTTTGTTTTTATAAATTCATTGGCACTTGTAAGCTCTGAGGCAATGCAGAGTTTTGTTGCAGGCTTGCAGATTTTTAATAAACTTTCTATTAACTGGTTATTACGGTAAGGCGTTTCAATAAATATTTGAGTACAGTTTTTTTTCTGCGAATTTATTTCCATGGCCAATATAGCTTTTTCTCTTTTGTGGTTATCAATTGGCAGGTATCCTAAAAATTCAAAATGCTGTCCGTTCATACCACTTGCCATAAGAGCCAGTAAAATTGAACTTGGCCCCACCAATGGTTTTATTAATGTATTCATATCTTGGGCGGCAGCAATTAAAATCTGCCCCGGATCGGCAATGCCAGGGCAACCTGCTTCGCTGATAATTGCAATATTTTTGTTTTGATTTATTTTTTCACAAAATGCATGTACCACCTCCTCTTCGGCTTTGTGTATTGTAAACCATTCATAATCTTCAATCATTATTTGTTTATCCATCTTTTTTAAAAAGCGCCGGGCCGTTCTTTCATTTTCTGCAAAAATTACAGTACAGTTTTTTATGGCATCCATTACATAAGGTGAAATAGTTTGTACTGCTATTTCATCCAGTAATGTAGGTATTAAGTATATTGTTGAACTCATGGTTTAAAATTAGCCTTACTTTCAGGAAGCAGTCCTTCGTTTTTTATTTTATATAAACTAAGTGTGGCAGCAATTACGGCATAACTGGGGGCCAATAACCAACCCAGTATAGGTATAAGTAGCATCAGGTAAAAAATTATTCCATTGCCTATGGCCAATCCTTTATGCCTGCCGATAAACATAATACTTTGCGAAGTTGATAATTTATTTCTTTCGCAACTGTAATCCAACATGGAAAAACCAAAGTAATAACACTCAACCAGCAATGCCAGCAACGGTGTAACCCAACCTACCACAGGTATAAAAGATAAGATTAAAATTGAGATGGTATAAACCGTTTGCCATAGCATGTTGCGTAATGCAAGCCTTATGCCACGAACAATATCTTTCATCAGTTGCTTTAAATTAAATGGGTAATCTTTCCCTTCAATGATAGATTCGGTTTTTTCGCTTAGGTAGGCAAAAACCGGCGAGCCAATAATAAGAAACAGATATTTGAACAAAGAAAAGTAAAACAACAATAACACCAGGTGCAATATAAACTGCCCAAAAATGAGTAGAAAATTAAGCCAACTATTTTGCATTTTTTCCATCCAGCCGGTTATGCCTGTTTTTTGAAGCATGAGCTCTATGGCAGTGTTACTAGATGTTAAAAATAAATAGATACCCAGGCAAAAAAGAATAGCATATATAACCCCCGGAATAAGGATCCATTTCCATAACCGGTGCTTAATGATAAACCGGTGCGTATAAAAATATGCCTGAATGGCTATGACTATCTCTTTTAGCATTTTATTGTTTCAAATAATTGTATTGGTAATTCATGCGTATTTTAGCTTTAAAGTTAATACTATAATGAAGAAGTTGCCTGTTGAATTTTATAATAGAAATGATGTTGTTCTAATTGCAAAAGAACTAATCGGAAAAATTATTATTACCAGTTTTAATAACCAGGTTAGCTCTGGAAGAATTGTTGAAACAGAAGCATATATTGGCCTTACAGACAGAGCTTCCCATTCGTATGGAGGTAAACGAACAAAACGAAACGAAGATATGTATGCAGCCGGAGGCACAGCTTATGTTTACATCTGTTATGGAATACATCATCTTTTTAATGTAGTAACCAATAAAAGGGATATACCCGATGCAGTGCTTATTAGGGCGGTAGAACCTTTAACAGGTATTGATGTTATGCAAAAACGTACCGGTAAAATTAATGGAGATTACACCCTTACAAAAGGGCCGGGCAATGCCGCCAAAGCATTAGGCATATCAAAACATCATTCGGGGCTTAACTTGCGCCTGCATGATATAAAAATTATTGATGATGGAGCTTTTATTAAACCTTCTTCTATCGGTATCAGTAAACGCATTGGTGTTGAAAGTTCGGGTAATGCTGCATTAAAACCATACCGCTTTTATATAAAAGCTAATCCATTTGTAAGTAGTTTTCCTAATAAATAAAATAACTAAAAAATATGTTGGTCTATATCTTATTCTTTATACGGATATAAAATTTTAAATGCCTCATACACGCTTTCATGAAGAATAGTGGCATGGTTTTCATCAGGTAATGGTACAAAATCAAGTTTTAAATTTTTCCTGTTCAATTTATTTAAAATATTCCATAGTTTTTTTGCATCTCTTTCCATTATTTTTCCTTCGGTACCCACTGAAATATATACCTGCAGTTTTATATCTTGCTGATTTGTTAATAAGGAAGTTGCTTGTTTAAGTAACGATTCATTATCCCACCATAAACTAGGACTTACAATTATATAGTTAGTGAACAAAGCAGGCTTTTTCAATAAAATTTCAGAAGCTAATAAACCACCCAGCGATTGGCCAATGAGCATTTTTACAGCATTTGTTTTGTATTTCTTTTCAATAAAAGGCTGTAATTCTGTTTCTAAAAAAGCAATAAAATTTTGTGAACCTCCGGTTGTTGGGTAATCTCGTTTAAGGTCTTTTAGTTTAGTTGGAAATGTAAAATCTCTCCTCCTGTCAATATTGGCAATGCCCACTATAATAGCTGCTGGCATTTTATAAGCCATGTTAAAAAATTGTACTAGTCCTGCTATGTGTATAAAGTCTTCATCAGCCGACCCGTCGAGCAGGTAAATTACCGGGTAGTTTGTAGTGTCGTTTTTTTGATAACCCGGCGGCAGGTAAATGTTTAGTAATCTTTTTTCGGCAAGTATTTTCGAATCTATATTTATTATTTCGCCAATTGAAAAGGGTTTTTCAGTTTCTGATTGTGCAGTAATAGTTAAAGAAGTGATGAGAAAAATGAAACAAAGGATTAAATATTTATTCATGAAAAATTTTATTAGTTGTTCTGTTAAAGGAATAAAAATAAAGTAAATAAATTGTAGTGATACTATAGTGGATAAAAGTACATAAACAATATTCCCAATTTTGTAAATATTGTTCCTTTTTGCGGTAAGCAATTTCTACTATATGCTTTTTTGCAAAAATTTTTAGGAAGTTTATGCCTAAAACTATAATTTTTTAAAAAGGGCTTTTTTTTCACTGGCAGGAATTGTACTGGTATTGATAATGCTATGTATATAATTAGCATCTAAAACATTTATTTAAGCCTGTTTTTTACATAGCTTATCTCTTTTTTGCCATGAGCTGTTGGTTTGCCGTTTATATCAACATTTACAAACACCATTTTTTCAATTGTTAATATAGGTTGCCGGGTAAGTTTGTTTCTTACTTCGCAACGCATGGTGATAGAAGTATTACCAAAGCCTGTTGCAATAATTCCAATTTCAATAATATCGCCTTGTTTGGGCGAATTGATAAAATTAAT
>DAOLYC010000084.1:0-8366 GCA_035425605.1 Ferruginibacter sp. | reverse complement strand
CCGGCATGATAATTTCCGAAGGCAATAAAATGGAAGCCATTGGCAGTGGGCTGGTAATGATTATTGACGGGCATGATATACTACATTCTAATATTGCCGATATACCCGATGGTAACCCTATTAGCCTGCAAAACCTAAAAGTACATTTTTGCGAACACGGAAACGGTTACTTAGTAAAAGAACGTAAGTTTTTATTAAATGCCAGGGAAGGTTCGGTGATAAAGAAACAGGTTGATGTGGAGTAAGAAAAATTTCTGATAATTTAATGGCTTTGTAAAGAAACTTCTTTTTTATCTTTCAACTTTTTCTAAATTAAAATACTGCATAATTTTACTGGTATCAATATTTCTCATCACTTCTAAATCATAACCCTGTTTCACCGTATCCAACTTGTAATCATATTCCTTAAAATATAAAGGATAATTTACTATTCTTACTTTACATAGTTTTGAATTGTACAAACTATCTAAGCGTGTGGATAAACTAAAAGGAAATTTTTTAAGTTCATTTTTAAACTCCCAATACACAGTACCACTTGTATTCCCTTCTTCTTTAGGCTCAAACAAAAAATATTTATGTAAAATACCCGAATCAATATTCCTTTTTTCATATAATTCTTTAATGTTGAATTTTGCTTCAAAAAACTTGTTACAAACATCCATTTTTGAAAACCACTGATTTTGAAAAACAGAATCTACCGGAACTCGTACTTTATCTAAATTTCTATCTTTAAATGAAAGGTATCCATATTTATCACCTTGTGTATATACAAAATAATAATGTCTTATTGCAGTATTTTGTAAATCAGCTAAGATTGTATTGGGTTTATCTACATCATATTTCAAAAGTAAATATCGTTCTTCTACTAAATATAATATTTGATCTTTGTAGTAATATATCTTTATGTTATTGGTATCTGTATTCGTTATTTTACCTGTTGCTGAAGGTAATGGAAAATATTGTGTTACAGTTATGCCCGTTATGGCATCCTTTTTTATTATGGTATCTTTCTTTTTAAGCGCAACTGTAGCGCTGCAACCTTGTATAATTACAGAAAGAAGTATCAATTTATAATATAAAATTTTTTGCACTTATTATAAAATTATCTTAGCAATATAAATCATTTTATATTATTAATTTTATAGTACAATTCAATAATGTCTGCTGGAAAATAACCTCCATTCTTTACCTTTAAAAGTTTTCAATTTCAGAATTTATGCCAAAAGTCCAGCTTAGAATAATATTATAAGAACCAGAAATTTGAAAATATCTTTTATCGGCGGATATTATAGGTATGAAACTTGCTGTTGCACTTGCAGAAGTACAGGATGGTAAAGTGCCTTCATACTGAGTAAATCCAGTATAGTTTACACTTTCCCATTTCCAGGGATCATTATGTGGAATTTTACGTTTATAAGCTATGCCTGTGAAATTTGCTACCCATCTAACCCACCAGTAGCCTGCAATGTGTAAACTAAATCCACCTCCTCGAATTGTTTTGGCAGCCATTACAACATAACACCCGAATTAATTAAATCGTTGGCAGATGAATTAGTACACAGGATGAAAAAATAAAAATAACTTCTAATCTTAACTGTTTCTATAAACATTTCAAACAACATCAATCAAAAAATAGTTTTTCTTACCTTTTTGTACAAGAATATATTTACTATGCAGTAAAATTGAATTATCAATCAACAATTCAATATTTTCTACTTTCTTCCTGTTAATACTTACACCACCACCCTGCAGCATTTTTCTTGCTTCGCCCTTGCTGGTAAAAATATTTGTTTGGGCCAAAAAGCTAACCACATCAATTCCTGCATCAATCTTATCTTTTGTGATAACAAATTTTTGCACACCTTCCATTCCAACCAAATCTTCCACACTAAGGCTTTCGGCAGCTGCTGTTTGATTGGCAAATAATTTTTCGGTGGTTTCAATGGCTTTATTGTATTCATCAATGCCATGTACAAAAACGGTTACTTCTTTAGCCAGGGTTTTCTGTAATATTCTTTTTGAAGCATCATTTTTATGTTCGGCAATTAAATGGGTGATGGTTGCTTCATCCAAAAACGTAAATATCTTTATCCATCCTTCGGCATCATTATCGGTTGCATTAAGCCAAAATTGGTAAAACTGGTATGATGTAGTTTTTTCGGTATCCAGCCAAATATTACCTTTCTCTGTTTTACCAAACTTTCCACCATCTGCTTTTTTTATTAAAGGACAAGTAAAAGCAAATGCTTCTCCTGCTACTTTTCTTCGTATCAGTTCGGTACCGGTTACAATATTCCCCCACTGATCGCTGCCACCCATTTGTAGTTTACAGTTTTTGTTTTTATAAAGCCAGTAAAAATCATAGCCCTGTATCAACTGATAGGTAAATTCAGTAAAGCTCATACCAGTTTCACTTTCGAGCCTTTTTTTAACGCTGTCTTTAGCCATCATGTAGTTTACAGTAATGTGTTTGCCGGTATCTCTTATAAAATCTAAAAAAGAAATTTCCTTAAACCAATCGAAATTGTTTGCCATTTCGGCAGCATTGGGTTTTGATTTATCAAAATCTAAAAATTTTTCAAGCTGTGCTTTTATACCTGCAACATTTTTTGTCAACACAGCTTCACTTAATAAATTCCTTTCTTCGCTTCTGCCGCTGGGGTCGCCAACCATACCGGTGGCACCACCAACCAATGCTATGGGCTTATGCCCCGCTTTTTGTAAATGCACCAATAAAATAATGGGTACCAGGCTACCAATATGCAAACTGTCGGCAGTGGGGTCAAAACCTATATATGCGGTAGTTAATTCTTTTTCTAATTGTTCTTTGGTACCGGGCATAATATCTTGTATCATTCCCCTCCATTCCAATTCATCTATTAATGATTTCATCTTAAAAATTTAAACCACAGGTTTAATTTAAATACCTGTTTTAAAGTTGGTAAAATTGCTTAATTAAGTTGGTAAATAAGCAAGTTTAGTAAATAAACCTGCAATTTACAGTAGGGCTTTGCGATAGCTTTCATTTCATGAAAAAAATTTTTTCTTTTATATGCAGTAAAAGCCAGGCATCATTTATAAAGTTACGATTGTCTTTTTTGTTAAGGCGTAAACACATTCCCTAATTTAACCTGCAATGGGCAATATGTTTAATTTAGCTTAATTTTATAGTTATATATGAACACAATTTACTACGTATAATTACGTTTTAAATTAATGTTCCTTTAAATTCAATAACTAACCAAATGTTATTATGAGATTTTATACCAAAATAAGCTTTGTTGTATTCATGCTTTTACCTTTGTTTTCGCTTGCCCAGTTTCGTAAATATTCAAACGAATTTTTAAATATAGGCGCCGGTGCCCGAGGACTTGCTATGGGAGGCGCACAAATTGCATCGGCAAAAGATGAAACAGCCGGCTACTGGAACCCGGCAGGTTTATCGGGTATCAAAGATCATCCATCTATTGGATTGATGCATGCCGATTATTTTGGCGGTATTGCAAAATACGATTACCTCTCCGGCGCAATGCCAATTCAGGATAATAAAAGAGCTTTGGGTATTTCTATACTTAGGTTTGCAGTGGATGATATACCCAATACTTTATTTTTAGTAGAACCCGATGGAAGTATCAATTATAATAATATCCAAACCTTTTCATCGGCCGATTATGCATTTCTTTTATCGTTTGCTCAAAAGATAAAAGAAACCGAAACACAACAAATAAGCTTTGGCATCAACGCAAAAGTTATATATCGTAAAGTAGGTAAGTTTGCTACTGCCTGGGGCTTTGGCCTGGATGCTGGCTTGCAGATGCATGGCGAGAAATGGCATGCTGGTATTGTTGCAAAAGATATAACCACCACTTTTAATGCCTGGTCGTTTCACTTTACCGAAAGAGAAAAAGAAGTATTTTATCTTACCAAAAACGATATACCTGTTAAATCTAATGAACTAACAGCACCCCGTCTTGTAATTGGTGGCGCTTATGATTTTAAACTTGGTAAATCGGTTAGTTTATCGGCTGAAGTAAATGCCGATTTAACTTTTGACGGGCAACGCAATACCATTGTTAGCGGAAAAACAATAAGCATAGACCCTCATGTTGGTTTAGAAGCCAACATAAAAAATGTATTTTTTATTAGAGCAGGTATCACCAATTTTCAAAGAGCATTAGCCGATAAGGATACATTAAACCAAAAAAGAGTTTGGATTTACCAGCCCAGCGCCGGCGCCGGTTTTAAAATTAAGAATGTAATAATTGATTATGCATTTACAAACCTGGCCAACCAATCTAATCCATTATATACCCATATATTTTCTTTACGCCTGAATTTAGCCGGTAAAAAAGAATCTGAATAAAATAAAAACTTGTATGAAAAAAATTTTATTGATCCCCATTGTAATTCTATTATCGGTAACCGGGTATGCCCAGTTAAATAATAGCTGGATTGATTATAATAAGACTTACTATAAATTTAAGTTAGCCAAAGATACACTTACCCGAATTACTCAATCTACATTAACTGCCGCCGGCCTTGGCAATGTACCTGCCGAAAATTTTCAGTTATGGCGAAATGGAAAAGAAGTTCGTATGTACACATCGGTACCTTCAGGAATTTTAGGAACAAATGATTACCTGGAGTTTTGGGGATTAATGAATGATGGTAAACCCGACCGTGAACTTTATAGAATACCCGAAAGCCAAATGAACGACAGGTATAGTTTAGAGACAGATACTGCAACATATTTTTTAACAGTTAACAGTGCCGGAGGAAATTTAAGATATACATCGGCCATCAATAATACAGCAGGCAACACTTTGCCAGCAGATAATTATTTTTTAAACAGGTTTGAAGTAAATTATAAAAATATAATTAACAGGGGAACGGCTGCGGTTTTAGGAAGTTTTAGTACTTCTGTATATGTTTATTCTGCTGCTTACGATATTGGCGAAGGCTGGATGAGTGGCGATATTGCACCTTGTTGTGCATTATCTTATACCATTACTAACCTTAACTATTATTCCGGTGCTACACCTAATAGTATCAGTTTTACATACTCAACAGTTGGTGCCGCCTTAAATCCAAGAGATGTTGTTTGTAAAATTTCAAATGTAATTGTTAGCCAAAGAACCATGCCGTTCTTTAACTACATTAAAGATACCATTCGTAATCTTCCAAACAGTTTAATTGTAAACCCGAATGCAGTAAATATAAGTATTGGTAATACATCTCCTATACTTACCGACAGGATAGAAGTTAGTAACCTTTCACTTACCTATCCATCTACTTTTAATTTTAATAACAAAAAGAATTTTTATTTTGAACTACAGGCAAACGCTGTTGGTAATTTTTTGGTGATAACCAATTTTAATTCAAACGGCATTGCCCCTATTTTATACGATTATAACAATTCTAAAAGAATAATTGGCGATATAAGCACAGCAGGGCAGGTAAAATTTGCTTTAGACCCATCATTAGATACGCTACGAAAATTTAACCTGATGAGTGGCGATGTATCGAATATCAATTTAGTTACCGGCTTTACCGCTAAAACATTTACCAATTATGCCAACACAGCCAACCAGGGCGACTATATGATTATCAGCAACCCGGTTTTGTACAACAATGGTTCAGGTGTTAATAATGTTGATTTATACAGGCAATATCGCAGTTCGGCTGCAGGTGGCAGTTTTAATGCAAAAATTTACGACATTAATGAATTAATTGATCAGTTTGGATTTGGAATAAAAAAACATCCTGCAAGTATTCGTGATTTTATCCGCTTTGCCAGCCAAAATTTTAGCGTAACTCCTAAATATGTTTTCCTTATTGGTAGAAGTTTATCTTATATGGATTACACTACCAATCAAAATGACCCCATCGCCAATCAATTAGACCTGGTACCAACATTTGGCTGGCCTGCATCAGATAATTTGCTGGCCAGTAACCCCGGTACACTTGTTCCCCTGGTGCCAATAGGTAGACTTGGCGCTATTAACGGACTTGAAGTAGGCATTTATTTGGATAAGGTTAAGGAATATGAACAACAGCAACAAAGCAGCAGCCCTACAATTGAAGATAAGGGCTGGATGAAAAATATGCTGCATACTGTGGGAGGAGCAAATGAATCAGAAAATAATGAATTCCTTGGCCACATGAATAGTTATAAAGCCATTGTACAGGACACCCTGGTAGGCGCTAATGTAAATACGTACGTTAAAACATCTGTATCTACTGTTGAACAGGAACAAAGCCAACAAATTACCAACCTGTTTCACGAAGGGCTTAGCTATGTAAAATATTTTGGGCATTCATCTGCCAACGAACTAGCCATCAATTTAAACTATCCCGAAAATTATCAAAATAACGGTAAATACCCTTTTATGCATGTTAGCGGATGTACCGTAGGTAATTTTTTTACTTTTAATACAAGCCGGGTATTGGGTTATACTGGTATGTCGCTTTCAGAAAAATATATTTTTTTAGATCATAAAGGAAGTATTGGCTTTTTAGGAAGTACCCATTATGGTGTTGCTCCTTTTTTGGATATGTACAATACTACTTATTATAATGAATTTGCAAAAAATATGTATGGTATGCCGGTTGGTAATATCATTCAAAAAACTATACAGGATTTAGGAGGCGGCCCCGGCGCTATAGATATTTTATTGCGGCTGCACCTGGAAGAGATTACCCTGCATGGCGATCCTGCCATCAAACTAAACTCATTTGCCAAACCCGATTATGTTATTGAAGAACAACTTATAAAATTTACACCCAATCCAATTTCAGTAGCCGATAACCATTTTGATATTGATATTAAAATGATGAACATTGGTAAAGCCATCAAAGATTCGATGAAAGTTATTGTAAAACAAAAACTGCCCAACGACAGTATAAAAATTTTATATAGCCAACTGATACCGGCAATAAAGTACTTGGATTCAATACATCTTACTGTACCCATCAACCCAATTACTGATAAAGGGCTGAACAAACTAACGGTAACATTAGACGATGGCAACCGTATTGATGAATTGTATGAAACAAATAATGAAATAACTAAAGAATTTTACATTTTTGAAGATGAACTGAGACCTATATCGCCATACAATTATTCAATAGTTAATCAGCCAAATATTAAGTTTTATGCCAGCACGGCAAATCCTTTAAGCCTAACCAGGCAATACGTAATGGAACTTGATACCACTGAACTTTTTAACTCTCCATTAAAAAAGACATATAATGCCAGCGGCGTTGGCGGTGTTATAGAATTCAATCCATCTAATTTTACATTTACTGATAGCACCGTGTATTACTGGCGAACATCTACCGTTCCCATTAATAACAATACGGTTCTCTGGAATGAATTTTCATTTATCTATTTACCTAACAGTACTGCTGGTTTTAACCAATCGCATTATTATCAATTTAAAAAGAACACTTATAACCTGATTAATCTGGATGCTAGTAGGAAATTTAATTTTGATAAACGCAACGTTGTTTACAATGTGCGTACAACTATTTATCCTGCATCTGGAGATGGCCCCGATTATTCAATAAGCAACGATGGGGTATTGACTATGGAAGGTTTTTATGGTCCGGGCCTGGTTGCCAATACAGAAGTTTTAAAATTTTATGTAATTGATACCACTACACAAAAAATATGGGTTAATACCGATAATGGTACAAGTGGCCAGTATGGCAGTATGCGCCCAATCCCTATTAACCCTACGGTAAAACCAGGTTGGTTTCAATTTAAAATAACTAATACAGCGCAAAGAAAAACCGTAATGGATTTCTTAGACAGCATACCGGTAGGCCATTATGTTGTTATGACAAATTGCCCAGCTAATCCGTTTACTTATTTTCCTGATAGCTGGCAAGCCGATACCATGACATTAGGCTCTGGTAATTCACTTTATCATAAAATAAAAGCTGCCGGCTTTAGTAAATTAGATTCGATAAATACTATAAACAGGCCTTTTGTATTCGTGTATAAAAAAGGAACACCTGGTGCTATATTACAAACCATTGCCGCCTTACCCGTTGATAAACTTAATGTTGATTTTTATACAGTGGGTAATTATCAATCTGGCGATTATACTTCAGATAAATTTGGCCCAGCATTAAGTTGGAACTCTCTGCACTGGCGAGGCTCATCTCTTGAAAATCCAACCACCGATTCAGTATCGGTACAAGTATTTGGTGTAGATAATAGTGGTAATGCCACCCTGCTTACAACTGTTAGACCGGCAGTTGATACTTCGTTAAGCTGGATCAATGCTCAAAATTATCCGTATCTGAAACTAAAAATGCAAAGCACAGATTCGGTAAATGCTACTCCAAACCAATTAAGG
>DAOLYC010000083.1:0-8395 GCA_035425605.1 Ferruginibacter sp. | reverse complement strand
TAAAATGTATTGAAAGAGAAGTGAAGCAGATAATTTATGCTTATAAAAAAAGCTTACTCATTAAAGGAGTATTTTTATAGCTTACCAATTAAATTAATTGGAGATTGCCACAATGTAATATTTTAAGAATATTAGTTGCTTTATTTTATGATATTATATTTTAAAAGATTTAATGAGTTTATTAAAATAATCCGGAGCCATCAACAACCTGCTTCCATACCAGCTAAACATTTCGCCATTAACCAACAATATTTTTGTTTGCGGAAGTTTCATTGCCAGTTCTTCAATATGTTTTTGTTTAAAAGGATAGGGCTCGCTGGAAAGTAGTAACAATTGACAGCCGGAATTTTGCAAATCTTCGATATTTATTTGAGGGTATCTTTTTTTATAGGCAAATATATTTTGAAAATTACAACGGGTAAGCATATCATTAATAAAAGTGTTGCCACCTACAGCCATGTATGGCTTTTGCCAAATGAGATAAGCGGTTCGTAAAGGGGTTTTTAATGGTACCAGGTTTGCAAAATTAAACTTCACTTGGTTAATTAAATCTTTAGCTTTTTCGGGTTTTTGTATTAACCGGCCTATATCTTCAATCATCTGTATAGCATCTTGCAAATTATTTACATCAGTAATCCATACTGGATAAGTTTGAGCCAGTTGTTCAATTTGTTCTTTTAAATTTTCTTCTTTGTTGGCAATAATCAAATGCGGCTTTAGTTTGTTTATGGCATCCAAATTAATGGTTTTGGTGCCGCCAATTTTTGTGTTTGTTTTAAACCAATGTGCCGGGTGAATACAGAATTTAGTTATACCGATAGTTTCATTATCTAAACCCAAATAATGGAGCAATTCTGTTTGTGATGGAACCAGAGATACGATCCGTTCTGGTTTTAAAGTAAGCTGGGAGGCTGTTTGTAAGATCATGTATAAAAATATGTAAAGCTTAGTTTACCACATAAAAAAACTTCCATAGCATTACTATGGAAGTTGAAAAATTTAACCAGCCAAGCACAGGCAGGTTTTTCAGGATTTTTTTAGGTTGGATCTGCTTTCGTAAGGGGGTTACCTTATATGGCAGAGGCTCCAATTAATAATTTATCCTGGTTTCAGTGTTTTTCAATTTCGCCATCATCGCTTTTTAGGGCATAGGCAGGATATTGGTTTTCTTCGGTTTTTCTACCATCATCGCTTTTTAGGGCATAGGCAGGATATTGGTTTTCTTTGGTTTTTCTACCATCATCGCTTTTTAAGGCATAGGCAGTGTATTGGTTCTTTTTGGTCTTTCAGCCATTATTGTTTTTTACAACGATGGCAGGATATTTATTAAAAGTTAAAATAGAAGTTGACTGATATTGGATTGTTTTTTTTGGTTCTTCACAAATATTGGATACAATTCAATTGGTTTTATTTAGGATTTTGGATAACGATTGATATTTAATTCCTATCAATCAACTTCTAACACAAAGATGCAATAGAAATTAGTTACAGAACAGAGCGATAACGCTCTTTTTTTAGAGTATTGTTATTACTTATAGAATCGTAATATTTCAAAATTAAGTTAGTGCAGTTACGAAAATTGAAATCGTAATTTTACGAATACAGGTTATGAAAAACTTAACTTTTTATCAGGCATTTATTGATAAAACGCAGTGAGGTGTTATGTTTTAAAGAAATAGTACTTTACCTGAATTGTTATTTGCTAAGGCTTTGAATAATATCATACTTGGTAACAATATGCAATGTGCCGCTATCATCTTTACTTAAAACGGCTCCATTTTCCCTGGTAATAAAACTGCTTAACCGTTCAACCGGCGTATCAAATGCAACTTCGGGATATGGTTTTTCCATTACTGAAGCTATCGTTTCTGTTTTTATATCAGGATTGCTTAAAATCTTATTGAACAAACCGCCGGCAGATATAGCGCCCACGCTACTTTCGGCATCCATCACCGGAATATTCTCAATGTCATATTTCTTCATCAAATCAATTGCATTGGCAACAGTATCTTCTTTTTTAAGACTAATAAGGCGTTGGGTTCCCCGGCCAGCAACCAGGTCTTTAAAGGTTTTCACTTCTAAAAAGCCTCTTTCCAGCATCCATTGATCATTATATATCTTTCCTACATAGCGGCTGCCATGGTCGTGAAATATCAATACTACTACATCATCTTTTTTAAGCTGATTTTTAAGCTGCATCAACCCTTGTAAACAACTGCCTGCACTATACCCAATAAATATGCCTTCTTCTTTTGCTATTCGTCTTGCCATTACAGCTCCATCCTTATCTGTAACTTTTGTAAACTCATCTATAACTCCCATATCATAATTGGCTGGCACAAAATCTTCGCCAAATCCTTCACTTATATATGGATAAACTTCTTTTTGATCTAACTCACCGGTATCAAAATATTTTTTTAGCAAAGAGCCATAACTGTCAATAGCCCAAACTTTTATATTTGGATTCTTCTCTTTTAAATACTTGCCAGTGCCTACAATTGTACCTCCTGTACCGGTGGCTACAACCAGGTGTGTTATCTTACCTTCTGTTTGTTCCCATATTTCGGGGCCGGTTTGCTCGTAATGAGCCAGGCGGTTGGCTAAGTTATCATATTGGTTTACATACCAGCTATTGGGTACTTCTTGTGCCAGTCTTTTACTTACAGAGTAATAGCTACGAGGGTCTTCAGGTTCAACATTAGTAGGACAAACAATAACCTCGGCGCCTACAGCTTTTAAAATGTCTGCCTTTTCTTTTGATTGTTTGTCAGTAGTAGTAAAAATACATTTATAACCTTTTATACATGCTGCTAAAGCTAAACCCATACCTGTATTGCCACTGGTACCTTCAATAATGGTACCGCCGGGTTTTATCTTTCCTTCCAACTCTGCAACTTCAAGCATTTTAAGCGCCATTCGGTCTTTTATACTGTTTCCGGGGTTAAAATATTCAACCTTTGCCAGCACGGTACATGGCAGGCTTTTGGTTATCTTATTCAGCTTTATTAATGGAGTGTTTCCAATTGTTTCCAGGATATTATTTAACCACATAATTTTTTTGTGGCAAAGGTAATAAAAATGAATTTGGAGGAGAAGCTTATATATTCAAGAAAAAGTAAATAGAAATTTAACTACATAATTTTACTATCTCCTACTACGTAATGAAGAAGTTAAATATTTCAATTTTGCAATTACAATATCTAATTGAAATAGCTGCAATATCCAACAGAAGAATTCGTTTTTGAAACCATAACAATATCCTTTTTTAAAACAGATAGTCCCCGGTCTCATTAAATTTATATGCGACTTTTAACCTAGTAAACTTATCCAGCATTATAGAAACCTCCATTACTGGAGGTTTTTTATTTTTTTAATATTTCCAATGCTTTTTGTACTGCAGGGTCAGTTGCATTCATAGTCTCAAAATAACCTTCGGTACGCCAAAGTTGCCTGGCTATGGATGATTTTATACTAGTTACAAGGTCATCTTTTTCCTTTTTACCCGTTATTGAAATATCAATACTGTCTTTTGCTGCCAACAGTACAAACTGTTTCCAGTCTTCATCGGTAAGCACAAAATTTTTTGTAAACGCTTCAGGTGTTTTATATGTATTTAAGTTGTTTAAGTTTTGAAGGTAGTAATGGTATGCAAAAATTCCTATGGTTCCATTGTTATAAATAGCTATGGAATTTTTAGTAAATCCGGCAGTATCAACAGGTATAAAATAATCTGGTGTAATGCCTCCTTTTCCGTAAACAACTTTACCTCCCATTGTTCTAAATATTTTACCAGTTATCTTTTTTGCAGTATCTGTATAAGAAGTATCACCATCGTGCCGGTTAATAATATCCTGGTAATAAGCTTTGCTACCATTGGCATAGCTTCTTTGAATACTACGGCCAACTGGTGTAAAATACCTGGCAATTGTTAATCTTAATGCACTGTGATCGCTTAGTTCAAATTGTTCTTGTACCAACCCTTTACCAAATGTGCGCCTGCCAATAATAGTGGCTCGGTCCCAATCTTGTAAAGCGCCTATTAATACTTCGCTGGCGCTTGCCGTACCTTCATCAGCCAATATAATAAGCGGCCCTTTTTCAAATTGGCCAACTCGGCGGCAACGGTATTCTTTTTTAGTTACATGCTTTCCTTCTGTATAGGTAATAAGTTTATCTCCATCCAAAAATTCATCAGCAATCTCAATTGCTTCTTCCAAAATACCTCCGCCATTATCTCTTAAATCTAAAACAAGGTTTTTCATGCCGGCCTTATTCAATGCTTCAAGCGAAAGCATAAACTCACGATAGGTTTCTGTAGTAAATTTATTAAGCTTGATAAAACCTGTTACTGAATCTATCATATAACTGGCATCTACACTACTAAGTGGTATAGCATCACGAGTTAAAACAGCCTTTTTTATGTTATTGTTGCGTAAATATGTGATGGTAACTTTAGCACCTCTATCTCCTCTTAGTAAGTTTCTGTATGTATCTACCTTTGTTTTATTACCCGCTACAATACTATCATCTACTTTTATAAATTTATCACCCGTTAACAATCCGGCTTTAAAACCTGGCCCGTCTTTTAAAACATTAATTACATTAAGGGTATCTTCAAAAATGTTGAATTCAATACCAATTCCAAAAAATTTGCCGGCTAATTCTTCATTTACCTGTTGTAGTTCGCTGGCGGGAATATAAACCGAATGGGGGTCAAGTTTACTAAGCATTGCCTGTATTGCTGTATCGGCCAGGTCATTAATTTTTACATCATCAACATAACGGTTGCTAATCAAGTCCATAATTTCTTGTACAGGCCTGGGTTTTTCCATAAAGAAAAAGCTCTTACCAGGCATATTATCCCTCATTTTATAACCTAGGTACATTCCAATAATCATGGTAATGCTAAACAACAATGGTAGCCAAACCTTTATTTTTTTACTTATCATTGGGCGAAGTTAAATTTTTGATGCGAACCACGATAATTTATGATGAAATTCGGGCTAATGAATTAACTTCAACAAATAATTTTGTAACAGATAACAACTCATAATGGCTTTTAAACTAATTGCAGATAGCGGGTCAACCAAAACAGAATGGTGTTTAATAAACGGCAATAAAACTAAAACTTTTTATACACAGGGACTAAGCCCTTACTTTCTTTCTGCAGAACAGATAGAGTATGTGATTACCGAAGAATTGAAATCGAAAATTAAAAAATTGGAGCCCGAAGAAATTTATTTTTATGGCACAGGGTGTAGTAATGCCGACAATGTTAAGTTGGTTAAAAAAGCTATTAATAAAGTATTTACTAATGCCAGCGTAGAAGTAGACCACGATCTGATGGGAGCAGCAAAAGCATTGTGCGGCCATCAAAAAGGTATTGCCTGTATCTTAGGAACTGGATCAAATTCGTGTTTCTATAATGGGAAAAAAATTGTAAAAAATAGTCCAGGATTGGGCTATGTTTTAGGCGATGAAGGTAGCGGAGCATACCTGGGAAAAAAAGTAATTCAGTATTTTTTATACAAAACTTTTGATGAAGACCTGATGGACAGGTTTAATACAAAATACAACACCAGCAGCGATGAAATACTTACGGCTGTTTATAAACAACCGTTGCCTAACAGGTACCTGGCTGCATTTACTGAATTTCTTGTTGAAAACCGTGGCCATTATATGGTTGAAAATATCATTGAAGATAGCTTTAATGATTTTTTCTTTAATCATATTTATAAGTACAGTGAAAGCTGGACCATGCCAATTAATTTTACAGGAAGCGTTGCTTATGGTTTTAGGGATATACTAAAAGATATGTGCAACTCTTATGAATTGAACCTGGGTAAAGTAATAAAAAAACCAATGGACGGATTAGTAAAATTTCATAGATAATAATATGCCATTTAAACAAATCACCGAATCAGAGTCTCACTACAACCATCTGGAAAAAATGACTGTAATGGAATTGCTTATTAATATGAATAAGGAAGACAGTATTGTTCCAACTGCCATTGAAAAGGTGATACCTAAAATTGAACTGCTGGTAAATGCAATAGTTGATAAAATGTTGGTTGGTGGCCGTCTTTTTTATATTGGCGCCGGCACCAGCGGAAGATTAGGTATTGTGGATGCAAGTGAATGCCCACCTAGTTTTGGCGTTGGTAATAACCTGGTGATAGGTATCATTGCAGGAGGTAAAAAAGCAATTACAGAAGCTGTTGAATTTGCAGAAGATGATACTTTACAAGGTTGGAAAGATTTGCAGGCGTATGCCGTTTCCGATAAAGATGTAGTGATAGGCATCGCTGCCAGTGGTACTACACCTTATGTAATTGCAGCGCTAAATAATTGCAGAACTAATAATATTATAACAGGCAGTATTTGTTGCAACCCCGATGCTCCATTAAGTAAATCGGCCAATTTCCCTATTGAAGTTATTGTAGGCCCCGAGTTTGTAACAGGCAGTACAAGAATGAAAAGCGGAACAGCACAAAAACTGATTTTGAATATGATTTCTACATCTGTAATGATACAATTGGGCAGGGTAGAAGATAACAAGATGGTAAACATGCAGCTTACCAATGATAAATTGGTTGACAGAGGGGTGAAAATGCTGATGCAGAAAGCCCAAATTGATAATTATGAAACTGCCCGTGAACTACTCTTAAAAACCGGTAGTGTAAAAACAGCTATTGAAAACCGCCACTCATAAAAAAATCTTGCAGTATTTATGCAATTTTAGTAATTTACGTATCATTAGTTACTAATAAAAAAACTTCCACTTATGAATATTAAATTTTTACTTACAACATCATTTATTGCAACAACTTTAATCACCCAGGCTCAGGATGCAAATAAAACTTTTGCAATAACCGGAGATGGCAATCATGATTTTATGTGGATGAACATTCGCCAGGTTGATATTGGGAGTGGTAAGATTGTACAAAATATTTACGACAGGCAAAAAACTGCCTTTGTTATGATGGATGCCGATACTAAAGCTCAGTCTTTAGCCGGGCAATTACCAACTCAAAGTCTGGTAGCTGCAGCCGCTTATGATAAAAACCAAAATAAATTATTTTTTACGCCCATGCGTATAGGCGAACTTCGCTGGCTTGATTTAAATGCAAAAGGCAGCACACAAAAATATTATACTGTTACATCTTCCTTACTTAATACGTATGAAAGTTTAAATGATGAAGCCAATCATTTTACCCGTATGGTAATTGCAGCCGATGGTAATGGTTATGCATTAACCAACGATGCAAGCCGCCTGGTAAAATTCACTACAGGTAAAAAAGTTACTATTACCGATCTTGGCGCTGTGTTAGATGATGATGCAAACAAAACAGTTTCCATAAAAAATAAATGTACAAGCTGGGGCGGAGATATGATTGCTGATGCTTATAATAATTTGTACATCATCTCAGCCAACCATTATGTATTTGAACTTGATTTAAAAACAAAAAAAGCTAAATATATCGGAAACATAAGCGGCTTGCCTGCCAATTACAGTACAAATGGAGCTGCTGTAGATGCAGAAGGTAATGTGGTTGTAAGCAGCGCCAATACTTTTGCCGGGTACTACAAATTTAATATGAAAGATTTTGTAGCTGTTAAAATCGAAGGATCGGATATGGTTTATAATGCTTCTGATTTGGCTAATGGCAATTTACTTTATAAAAAAGAAGCTGATGCTGCCCGTACTTTTGCTGATTTTAAACCAGTGGTTCCTGTAATTACAAACGAAGCTCATATTTTTCCAAACCCTGTAACCAACAGCGAATTTAAAATTTCATTTGATGGTCAGCAAGCAGGAAGATATAATGTAGCTATTACCGATTTAAGTGGTAAATCTATCATGAACAGAACAATTACTACAACTTCAAAAACACAAATTGAAACTGTGCCCCTGAACAGAAAAATTGCTAAAGGTGTTTATATGGTTAAAGTTACAGATGCTAACAACAAATTTATTTTTACCGAAAGAATAGTAGTGCAATAAAAATATTATGGCTATTAAGTACAAAGGGTTGCCAAGTTGGTAACCCTTTTTTTAAAATCAACATTAACCATTGTTTTTTAATTTAATTAAAGGAAATTTACAATAATTAAGTACTAAAATTATTCTTACTTGCAGGATTTAGAACCATACTATAACTGGCGACATTTGTATGTGGCCGAAGAAGATAAGCACTCGCCATTTTACAAAAAAAGGTATAGCGAATTTGAGTTCTCCAATACCATTTATAATTATTATATACACCCGCAATGGGATGATTTTGGCTCCCGAACTTTATACATGAAGGTTTTATATGCCGATTATGAAATGGAATATGTTATTATTGAATTACTGGGCGAATGGAATGATGCCATTGAAAACGATATCATGACT
>DAOLYC010000082.1:0-8411 GCA_035425605.1 Ferruginibacter sp. | reverse complement strand
TCATCTTATTTCAACTTGAAATTACTTTAAAAGATGCCGGTAACGATAGTAGCAAAAAAGCAATTGTTGTTAACCAGGTGGCCGAAACCATCTCTAAAATAAATAAGGCCGAAGATTTTACAAGGCAGCAGGATTACATTAAACAATGTTCAGAAATATTAAAAATAGAAGAAAGCGGATTACATGCACTGGTAAATAAGTTTATTCGTGAAAAAATAAATAAGGAAGAAAATCGAAACCAGCGTGATGAAAAATTTTCTGGTGCCGGAAGTATCCCTGTTCAACCAGATGTGGAAATAGACAGTGAAGTTTCTAATCTGCTTAATAAAGATGAAATATTTGAACAAGCCATGATAAGAAGCCTCTTAGAATTTGGATTGAAGCAGTGGGATGAGCATCAGAAAGTGGCCGATTATATTTTTGCTGAATTAGAAATGAATCAACTGGAAGAACTGTTTGATAATAAAGAGCTGCTTAGGGTTTTACATACTTATAAAACCTGGTATTTGGCAGGGCTTGAACCTACATCAAAAAATTTCTTATACCACGAAGATCTGCAAATGAGTTCGCTGGTTGTACACATCATGGATTTTAATTACGAAATAAGCGCAAACTGGAAAGATCATTTTGATGGCCATATTGCCACAAGGGAAGAGTTATATGCAGACGAGGTTTTTTCAACACTTAATTATTTAAAATTGCGAAAAATAAAAAGACTGATGGATATCAACCAACGAGACCTTGAAAAAGCCACATCACCCGAAGAACAGATGGTGCTGGTACAAACCCATCAGCATTTAAAACAATTGGAAGTAGAACTTACCAAACAACTGGGAACAGTAATTTTAAGATAATTCAAGTAGTTTTTGTACCTGTTTGAATTTTTTGTAAAGCCAATCTTTTCTGCCTGATATTTTTTACTAAAAAATATCCTCCAGCTATCAATAACAATAATGGCCATACTGCAATTAACCCAATAAACAACTCCACAATCCAGTTCATACCGGTTTTAAATGAATTGGCAATCCTTGTTAAAAATGTTGGTGAAGAATTAGATGTCGTAAACCCATCCAACGGCTCATAAAAACTAAGATCAACCGTGCTATATGCAGTTTGATGCGAAAGATAATTCATTCTGCCGGTTGCAGATTCAATCTCTTCCTGTATATCATTTATTTCATTTTGCACCTGCAAAACTTCAGAGATATTTTTAGATTGTTTTAAAAAATCAAGATATTTTAAGCGCATTTGCTTTTTAGTTTCCAACCTGCTACGAGTATCGGCAATTTCGCCGCCAACATCTTCGGCATTTATTCTTTTTTCAAGCACTTTTGTGTTTTCGGCAGGCAAACTGTTCATTAAACTTTCAAATTGTGCCACCGGCACTTTAATGGTAATAGTTGTTTCTAATTTTTCAATTGAAAAATCTTGAGCTTCCTGCGTAATATAGCCTCCATACTGCTTTGTAACTTTATTTACATAACTGTTGTAGTTTTTAAAATCTTTTATCTCCAATCGAAGTGTTGCCTTCTTTATAATCTTTTTATCCCAGTCAACATAAGTTGTTGATGTAGGTAGCGAGTCATCATTTATTCCATTAAATTTACCTATTGGTATTTGTTTATTTTCTTCGGAACTTTTATCTAGTTTATCTTTTGACTGCAAATCAAAATCATGCGCAGGTTCATCTTTAAAAGCTAAATTTTCTTTGCCGGTTTTGTTGTAATTACAGGAAACAAATATTAATATCATACTTACTGCTGTAACGATAAGTTTTATTTTCATAACAATGAGTTTAGTGTTATAAGATACTCATTGATACAAATTGCATAAAATTAGTAACCGCAATAAATTGTTAAAGTAAACAGAAGGGTTCATACATATAAGTATAGCCCCGTGATTTAAATTTCACTTACAAGTATTATTATTTTACATTAAAAAAGCTTACATACTACTTAATTTCATCAGCATCTCCCATTCTACAGGCTTAACAGTTTGCACACTTAGTCTTCCCAGTCGTATTAAATCCATATCAGCAAATCTTTTATCAGCTTTTAATTGAACCAATGTTACAGGGTTCTGTAATTTCTTAATGGGTTTTAAATCAACTGCAACCCATCTTTCATCATCTGTAGTGGGGTCCTGGTATGCTTCTTTAATCACTTTAGCAATGCCAACAATTTCCATCCCTTCATTACTATGATAAAATAATACTTCATCACCTTGCTTCATAGCTCTTAAATTAATTCGTGCTGCATAATTGCGTACTCCACTCCAGCAGGTTTTTTTTTCTTTTACCAGTTCATCCCAGTTATAAACTGTTGGTTCGGATTTTACTAACCAATATGGCATGTTTATTTTAGTTTAATTTATCAATCATCAATTTCAGTTTTCAAAAATATAAATATTACATGGTATAGAAAAACGATATGGTTCTTCTTGTTTAAAAAGCTTAAACTTCAAAAATAAGCTGATAGTTTTATTACTGCTTTTATCTTACTACCTGTCTCTTATAAAAGAGTTAACTTGCAAAAAAAATATTTATTTGAAAACGATTGTACTAATTGGCGCCGGTAAATCGGCCACTGTTTTAATTGACTATTTGCTTACTGAATCTGAAGCCAACAATTGGAAATTCATCATAGCTGATTCAAACAAAGAGCAGATACTGCTTAAAACAAACAACTCGTCGTATGCAGAAGCGGTACAACTTGATGTTACCAATGAACAACAGAGAGGCTTACTTATACAACAAGCACATATAGTCATTTCCATGATGCCTCCTGCACTTCATTTTTTAATAGCCAAAGACTGTGTGGAATACCGAAAGCATTTACTTACTGCATCGTACCTTGATGATAAGATAAAAAGCCTGCAGGATGAAATTAATCATCGTAAACTTTTATTTATATGTGAGATGGGTTTAGACCCCGGAATTGACCACATGAGCGCTATGCACATCATCAACAATATAAAAGAAAAAGGCGGTAAAATCACTTCTTTTAAAAGTCATTGCGGTGGATTGGTTGCACCGGAAAGTGATGACAATCCCTGGCATTATAAGATTAGCTGGAATCCCAGGAACATAGTAATGGCTGGCCATTCAGGTGCTGTTTATAAACAAAACAATGAAACGAAAAAAATTGAATACAAAGATTTATTTAGCAGGGTAAACAGCATTGATTATAACGAACTGAATGAATATGCTTTTTATGCCAACAGGGATTCACTAAGTTATATACCCACTTACAAACTTGCCAACGCTGCAACATTTATAAGAACCACTTTACGGCATAAAGATTTTTTTACAGGATGGAATGCTATTGTACATGCCGGATTAACAAACGATATGGATTTGATTGATACTACCGGGCTTTTATTTTCAAAATGGTCGCTGCCTGTTTTGCCTTTTGTAAATGAATCAAATAAAAAAATGCTTCAATTCCTGGGTTTATTTGATGATGAACCTGTTCCTGCATTAGCAAAAACTTCGGCTGATGTATTGCAGTACTTAGTAGAAACAAAACTTAAAATGCAACCTGCAGATAAAGACATGATCATTATGTTGCATGAATTTGATTATGAATTGCAGGGGAAAAACAAACAAGTAAAAAGCTGCTTGATTGTAAAAGGCGAAGACAGTTTAAGAACTGCAATGGCAAAAACTGTTGGCTTACCATTGGGCATTACCGCTAAATTAATTTTAAATGAAAGTATCAAACTAAAAGGTTTGCATATACCCATTATAAAAGAAATTTATGAACCGGTTTTAGCTGAACTGGAAAAAGCAGGCATACAGTTTACCGAAACAATAAAATAGTTTTGCAGGATTATTGTTGATTTTGCAATAAAAGTTTTCTTAACTTTTTAACTCCTTCTGTTGCCGGCATTTCAATGGTATAAAGGTTAGGAATATTATGAGTATCCGGTATTTTTTTATCTATAATATACTTAGGTAAGTAAGGCGGAGCAAAGTGCAAAAGAGAAGCAGCCGGATAAACCTGCAAAGATGTACCAACCACAACGAGAAAATCACAATCTTGTAAAATACTTTCGGCCATTTCCATCATAGGAACGGCTTCGCCAAACCAAACAATATGAGGACGCAATTGCGTACCATCCGGCGCTATATCACCCCAATTAATGTCGCCCTGTATATCGAACAATACATTTAAGTTAGCTACGCTACGCATTTTAAAAATCTGCCCATGTAAATGCAAAACACGACTTGCGCCTGCTCTTTCATGCAAATCATCAATGTTTTGAGTTATGATGGTAACATCAAAATCGGTTTCAAGTTGAGCTAAACCTATATGAGCTTCGTTAGGTATGGCAGCTGCTACATCCTTACGGCGTGCATTATAAAAATCTAAAACCAATTGAGGATTTTTTTGAAAACCTTCGGGTGTTGCCACTTCATAAACATCATAACCATTCCATAAACCATCACTATCCCTGAATGTTTTTAAGCCGCTCTCGGCACTAATGCCTGCTCCCGTAAGAACAACAATGTGCTTTTTAGTTTTCATTAAAATTTTTCTTACTGGCAGATAATTTTTCGATAGTTGTGTTCAACCTTTTTTGAATGGTTTCTTCTTTTTTGGCGCTCAATATCCATTCTATATATTCACGCTTATGACTGAAAGCCAAAGATTCAAAAAACGCATGGGCCTTTTTATTTTTCTTTAACAAATTTTGTAATGCCGGTGGTGCAGTAACAATTTTATTTTCATAATCTACACCAGGTGCAGGATTAGCACTACTATAACTTTCAGTTTTTTTAGATATGGTGTCGGTTTTTTTAAACCTGCCAGCGCTCCATACATTATCTAGTGCTATCATTCGTACTGTATCAAAGCCATAGTCCGAAACAAAATCCCAATTTTTGTCCCTGCTAAGATCGCTGGCTATTTTAGATGTAAGTTTTGGATAAGCAATCCAGAATTTAGCATTTTCATGCAATGCAGGAATTACTTCTGCTAATATAGCAGCCAGTTGTTTTTGGTTAACTGCAAACACCAACGCAAAATCAATTTTACGTTTTTTTAAAAGTGGCGTAACTCCTTTTGAGAAATTTAATTTTAAAAACTGTTTTTCAATTGAAGAAGGCAGCCCTTGTATCAGCAGGTTTTTCTCATCTTTCAATTGTAATTTTTCAAGCAAAGATTGAGCAGGCATAAGCTTTTGCGTAATTTGTTAAATGATTAGATAACACAGAGAGCAAAAAAAACTATTATAATTTTAATTCAGTATTTTAATACTCTTGTTTAGCAAAATGTTTATTTGGGGCTATAAATTTAAACATTATGTTTGGGAGATAAAAGCATTAAACAAAAAAAAACTCCAGTACACCTGGAGTTTTTTTGCTTAATAAAACATATTTAAGGGATATTTTTAAAAATTTTATTTATGTACAGGCTTATAATAACTTAAAGCTTCAGGCATAAAACCTTCTAACCTGGCAATACGGTTTTCATCAGAAGGGTGAGTGGATAAAAATTCTGGTGGTTTTTCGCCCGATGAAGCTGCTGCCATTCTTTTCCAAAAAGAAATAGCTTCCTGCGGATTGTAGCCGGCCATAGCAGCAAAGTTTAAACCAAAATGATCGGCTTCATACTCCTGGTTTCGGGAATTGGGTAATAAAACTGCTATCTGTGCCGTAGGTGCAAAAATATTATTAAAGAGGGTATTGTATTTAGGGTTATTAGCAGTGGCAATATTACCAACAATTTCAAGCCCCTGTGCCAATGCGCCCTGGCTCATTCGTTCATTTCCATGATGTGCAACAGCATGTGTAATTTCATGCCCCATAACAACTGCCAGTGCTGCTTCGTTTTGTGTTATGTTTAATAATCCTGTATATACTACCACTTTACCACCCGGCATACACCAGGCATTCACTTCTTTTGAATCAACCAAATTAAATTCCCATTTATAGCCATTCAATTCATTTGCCAGGCCTTTTTGTGTATAATAATTTGTAATTGCCTGTGCAATACGGTTTCCTACACGCTTTACCATTTCAGCATCTTTATTGGAGCTGCTATTAACCACTTTATTTTGCGATAGAAATGATTGGTATTCGCTTAAAGCTTGTTGCTGAAGTGTTGCTTCTCCAAATAATGCAAGTTGTTTACGGCCTGTAACTTTATTAGTGGTACAGGCAATTATAAAAGATAAGATTGTAAATAACAGGACTAATTTTTTCATCTTTTTATTTTTAAATTGTATGTATTGACAGTATAATCAATTGGCGTACCAATATTTTAAATTATTAGTAATAAAAATACAAAATTAATTTTTGTAATGCCCGGAAGTGAAAAAGTGAAAATTATTCCTGATTACGGCGAAGTTTTCTTTTATCTCTGTGTTTAAGAATGGGTATCCGGCTTTCTACACCACGTAAAATACGGCCTATATTTTTTTGATGGGTAACAATTACTAATAAGGCTACAATGATGGCAAAAACCCTGTAAAGGATTTCATCTTCATTCCAAATCCACAAAACACATATTGGTAAAGCAATAGCAGCTAAAATAGAACTTAACGAAACATAACGGGTAAGAAAAAGTACCAACAGAAAAATACCAATACAACTTACAGCTATAACAGGTTGTATGGCCAGCACCATGCCTAACAAAGTGGCAACACCTTTACCACCTCTAAAGCCTGCAAAAATTGGGAATATATGCCCGGCTACTGCTGCAATACCCAGGCCTAGCATTAGGTTTGTGCGCTCAAGCTCGTGTGATAAATAAAAAGGAAGCAAACTGTATAAACCTACTGCTGCCATTCCTTTTAAAATATCAAATACCATCACCATAGTACCATATCGCTTACCTAAAACTCTGAAAGTGTTGGTAGCGCCCATGTTACCGCTGCCATAGTCTCTGATGTCAATACCAAAAAAACGTTTGCTGACTAATAAAGCTGTTGGTATGGAGCCAATTAAATAAGCAAATATTATAAGAACAAGTTCTTTCATTTTTGTTTCCTTAGCTTGAGTTGAAGGGCAAAAATAACGAAAAAAAGGTTTATATCCTGATAATTTAAGCTTTTGACAATACTATGTGTATAAACTATTTATAAGTCTTCATTTGAGTATTTTATTGCATATTTTTTGCCAAAATACATATCCATTCCGCTTTTTGAATTGTATTTACAATAATCATATTGTTTAGTGTTAAATTTCTTTCCATTTCTTCTTCATCGGCTTTAAGAAATCCACTTAATAAAATATAACCATTATTAACAGCAGATGCTTTTATAGCAGTAAGGTTTTCTTTTATTACATTTAAATTTATGTTAGCCAAAATAATATTGTATTTATTATCTCCGCTAATTGTATCGGCCATTAAAAGGTTTATTTTGTTACAATTATTAATAGTTGAGTTTTCTTTTGAATTTTCTATGCTCCATTGGTCGTAATCAATTGCATCAATCTTTGCAGCACCCATTTTTTCGGCCAGAATTGCCAATACAGCAGTACCTGTACCAAAATCAAGTACTCTTTTATTTTTAAAATCAATATCTTTCATCTGTTCAATCATCATATAGGTTGTGGCATGATGCCCTGTACCAAAACTCATTTTTGGTGTGATGACGATTTCGTGCCTGACATGTTTTATAGGGGAATGAAAACCAGCCCTGATTGCTACAAAATCATTTATTACAATGGGCTCAAAACTGCTTTCCCATTGGGCATTCCAATTTTGCTCAGGCACTACTGAAATGGAATACTTAACAGGGAATGCACAAATAATATCATGAAGCAATGCTTCGCCAAATGCCGGTTCTTTAATAAATGCTTTTAAAGTGTTTTCTTTTTCTTCAAAACTTTCAAAACCTGCATTGGCCAGTAGCGCTATAAGTATTTCGGTTTCGTTATTTTGTAAGCCGTTAAACGTTACTTGTATGTAATTCATGTTGTTTATATCAAAAATAAAAAACGTCCCGCAAATAAACGGGACGGAAATATATTGTAGCCACTGAAAATATAATTACGGTTTTGGCTGTGCTTCTGGCTTAGGAATTAAAGCTTTACGGCTTAACTTAAACTTGCCTGTTTTTTGATCTATATCAAGTAACTTAACTTTTACCTTATCTCCTTCTTTAAAAATGCCATCCATGTTTTCTAAACGTTTCCAGCTTATTTCGCTAATGTGTAGTAAGCCTTCTTTCTTTGGCAAAAACTCAACAAAAGCGCCAAATTCTTTAATACTCTTTACAGTTCCTTCGTAAGTATCACCTACAACGGGTACTGCTACCAATCCATTTATCCAAGCCAGTGCCTTATCCAGGCTGGTTTTTTCTTTAGAGAAGATACTTACTTCTCCCCTGTTATCAACTTCTTCAATATTAATTGTTGCACCAGTTTCACGCTGTATTTCCTGTATCACTTTACCACCTGG
>DAOLYC010000081.1:0-8432 GCA_035425605.1 Ferruginibacter sp. | reverse complement strand
GTTAAAAGAAAACATACATTTTTTTCTATTGTTTTATAAATCTGCTTTAGATAAAGATGAAAAGACAGTTTCTTTTTGGGGTCTGCCATCCTGCTTTAAATGGTATGGCGGAGGCATTTTTTTAAAAAAGGAAAAAGAACTGAAAGAAAACTGGATTAATTGCTTTTACAATAAAGAGCAGGCTATGCAGGCATATCATTTAGCTGAGAAATTGATGGAAGTAAAATATACCTGGCCAAAAGGAGAACAAAACTGGCTAAAACTTAACCTGGCTGTGTTGGAACAAATGTATAAGAAGTTAGATGAAATTAAATAAATCTATTGTTGCAACCCTGTTGTGATAATAAACTGTTTTCTTTTTTTTTGATGCAGCCATTCGGTTAATTTTGCAGTGTGAAGATAATCTTACTCATATTTAGTTTGTACTTACTGGCACTACCTGGTATTAGTTGTGCAGAATCTATTGGTTGTACCGATGAAATACAAAACTGTATTACAAAACCGGGCAGTAACGATAGGCACCAAGAGGAAGGCTGTGGCTCGTTTTGTACTTGTACTTGTTGTGTTCATGTAATTACGGTAAACCAACTCTTTGCGCAAGAAATAGCCGAAAAATTTTATAATACCCATCACAAATATTTTTTTTACAACAATATCTTTATCCCTACCAATTATTTAGGTAATATATGGCAGCCGCCCCGAATCAGTTAGTTTACAGGAAACAATTGATCAACTTCAAATAAAAAATTTAATGAAAAAAATATGTATGTTGCTTTTGGCAACAATAATGGTTTATGCTTCAAATGCACAAAATACTTTTACTGTAATTATAAAAGATGCAAAAACGCTGGCTCCGTTGGAAGGAGCATCTGTTTTAATTGCGGCCGTAAATAAAGGCGGCCATACCAATAATCTTGGGCACGTTACAATTGAAAACATCCCCAATGGCAAACAAATAATTGAATTTAGTTTTACGGGTTACGAAACCATAAGCCGTCATTTTATATTCCCATTAACTAACAATAATGAAACGATCATTCTTTTAAATACCCTTGATGAAGAGATGGATGAAGTTATTGTGCAAAGTACCAGAACCAGCCGCACTATTGGCAACACAGCAACCCGTGTTGAAACTATTGATGGTGAGGAGTTGGATGAAAAAAATAATATGCGGCCTGCTAATATAAGTATGTTGCTGCACGAAAGTACGGGTATCCTGGTGCAGCAAACATCGGCTACCAGTGGTAATGCCAGTATAAGGGTACAAGGCTTAGATGGTCGCTATACACAATTATTGAAAGATGGCTATCCCAATTATGGCAACTTTGCAAGTGGTTTAAGTGTGCTTGAAATTCCACCGCTGGATTTAAAACAGGTAGAAGTGATAAAAGGCCCGGCTTCTACATTGTATGGTGGTGGCGCCATTGCCGGTGTAGTTAATTTTATCTCTAAACTTCCAAAAGAAAAACCTGAGTACAACTTTCTTTTTAATCAATCGCATATTGGGCAAACAAATATCGGCGGATATGCATCGCAAAAGAAAAATAAGTTTGGGTATAGTATGCTGGCGCTTGTAAACTTTCAAAAAGCCTATGATGTTGATAAAGACGATTTTTCGGAAATACCAAAGAACAGAAACTTTACCTTAGACCCCCGTTTGTTTTTTTATCCTAATCCATCGTTGAGCGTTATGCTGGGCAACAGTTACACCCGGGGAAAAAATATAGGTGGCGATATGGAAGTTATAAAAGGTAAACCCGATGCACAGCATATTTATTTTGAAGAAAACAATTCTGAAAGAAATACTACTTCATTGGAGGTAGATAAAACTTTTGCAAGCGGAAATAAAATTAAACTAAAACAAAGCCTGGGATTTTTTGACAGGGTGATAAAGTTACCGGCATTTACTTTCTCAGGATTAAACACTAACAGTTTTACCGACCTGTCGTTATTTACCAATAAACAAAAACATATAATTATTGGAGGATTGAATTTGGTTTATGATAAATTCAACCATCGTAATTTACATGTATTATCTGCACAGTCATTTACAATGGGTATTTATTTGCAAGACACCTGGGATATTACTGATAAGGTAATTTTAGAAAGCGGAGTAAGAGTTGATCATGTAAATTATAAAAATAATAATTATTCAAAAAAGCAAACTTTTGTATTACCAAGGTTATCGGCATTATTCAAAATCAGCCATAAACTAAGCTCCAGAATTGGCGGCGGGTTGGGATATAAGATACCAACTTCATTTACCGAAGAAACAGAAAACCTGCATTACCAAAACTTACAAGCTTTAAATAATGTAGAGGCCGAAAAAAGTGTTGGTGGTACTGCTGATATTAATTTTAAAACCAACATCACTCAAAACCTTACGTTCAGTATCAATCAAATGTTTTTTTATACCAGAATAAATAAACCTTTGGTTTTAAATTCAGATATACTGGGGAATTATTATTTTGCCAATAGTGCTAAACCTGTTATAAGTAGTGGCTTTGAAACAAACCTGAAACTTATTTATAAAGAAGACCTGAAATTGTTTGTAGGTTATACATTTACCGAAGCCAATGCAAAATACCTTACAGGAAACCAATTTTTAAGCCTGGTGCCAAAAAACAAACTCAACCTTACCATCATGTATGAAAAAGAAGATAATTTTAAATTAGGACTTGAAGGATATTTTACAGGCAAACAGTATCTTGATAATGGTAACAAGACAGCTTCGTACTGGGAGTTTGGTTTTATGGCACAAAAAACTTTCAGGAAAGTATCTGTTTTTATAAATTTTGAAAACTTTACAGACCAGCGTCAGGGAAAATATAAAAGAGTTGTAAATCTTCCACATAACAATCCAACTTTTGATCAGATATGGAACCATACCGAAGGGTTTGTTGCCAATGCAGGTATCAAAATAAAATTGTAAAAATGTTTAACAGGAAGAAAACATTTCAAGTAATAAATTTGTTAGTATAAAAACTTAAAAAATGAAAAGGATGTATTGTTGGAAATGCATTTTTATGTTGGCATCGGCTGTAGGTATTATAAATACATTTATCTTATAAAGCCTGGCATAAATACATAAATAAAAAAAGTTGCAGTTTTTCTGCAACTTTTTTTATGAATATTACGAAGGTTATAATTTTTTTAAAGCAGCAATGGTATCCATCGGGTTAGCCGATTTAAAAACAGTATTACCAGCTACCAGTACATCGGCTCCTGCATCAATGATTGATTTTGCATTTTCTAATGTAACGCCACCATCTACTTCAATTTTTACATTCAATAATTGTTCATCTATCATTTCCCGAAGTTGTTTTATTTTTTGTATGGTATGTGGTATGAATGATTGACCACCAAAACCGGGATTTACACTCATCATACAAACCATGTCAATATCGGCAAGTATGTCCTGTAAAGCCACAACAGGTGTATGCGGATTAATAGCCACACCTGCTTGCATACCTAAATTTTTTATTTGTTGAATGTTTCGATGTAAATGCGGACAAGCTTCAATATGCACTGTTAGGTTATCTGCGCCGGCTTTTTTAAAAGCTTCGGCATAATTACCAGGCTCTTCAATCATTAAATGTACATCGCAAATCTTGTTTGTTGCTTTTCTAAAAAATTCAACCAGCATGGGGCCAAAACTTATATTGGGTACAAACCTGCCATCCATAATATCCAGGTGATACCAGTCGGCAGTGCTTTCATTCAGCATTTTACATTCTGCTTGCAGGTTTAAAAAATTAGATGATAATAAGGAAGGAGCGATGATGGCCATTATGAATTATTAATTATTAATCAAACTTTAATTAAAACAAAGGTAATTTATATTTCAGAAATTATTTTGCAGCCAACCTGTTTAATGCATCTTTTGCTTCTACATAATCTGGCGAAATAGTTAAAGCAGTTTTATATGCTTCAATGGCATCTGCAACCTTGCCGGTTTTTTCGAGGCAGCGGCCAAGCCAGTAATAACCTTCATCAAATTTAGTTTGTACGGTAACGGCTTTATCTAAAACGGTAATGGCATCTGAGTATTTACCCAAATCATACAAAGCAATGGCTTTCTCCCGGTAGGCAAACATATAATTATAATCAAGGTTCAGGCATTTATCAAAAAATCCAATAGCTTTTATTTTATCGCCTGTAAAATTGTAATACAGTCCTTTTATAAAAAAGGCATCTTTATCATCATTGGTTATTTTTTTCTTTAATAAAAAATTGGCAATTTGTAATGCAGTGCTGTCTCTTTTTTGTGCATACATAGAACCCAGCGTAATGATGTACTGCGGCAAAGGGTAGATATTGGCAGCCCTGTTTAATGCAGCAATGGCATTAATGGTATCATAGTTTTCAAAATACAGGTTAGCCTTAATATTCCAAAGCCGGTCGTTTAAACTATCTCTTTGTAATGCAGCCGTAGTTGCAGCAATGGCTTTATCATAATCTGCACTGTCTCGGTAAAATTGAATAAGCTCTTCTCTCAATAAAAGCGAATCGGGGAATTTTGATACCGCATCAACTAATGTTTTTTCAGCAGCAGTAAAAGTATTATTGTTATCTGTGTTTTCATCGGTATGGTTGGTGCAGGCTGCAACCAAACAGAAAGTTAAAAACGAGAATAATGATGTTCTTATCATGCAGCAAAAATACATACCAAACAGTTAAGCAGATGACAATTTTCTGACAATCTGCAATCAGACATTTTTTACATTTGCGCCAATAAATAAAAGTTATATGAGAAAAATATTTTTTTTTGTTGCTGTCATCAGTTTTGCAATTGCAATGGCCTCGTTTACTGCAAATACTAAATTTAGTAAATCAACAACCACAAAAACAATTAATGATACAATACATTTTGAAGGTGAAAAACATTTTGCAAACATTAGGCAATTAACTTTTGGTGGCGATAATGCCGAAGCATATTTTAGTTTTGATGGCAAGTATATCGTATATCAACGAACAAATACCAAAGAAGGTATTCTATGCGACCAAATATGGATGGGAAAAGTACCCGGCCCCGGCGAAAAATTTGAGCCAAAATTAGTGAGTACCGGCAGCGGAAGAACAACCTGCGCTTATTTTTATCCTGATGGAAAACATATTTTGTATGGCTCTACGCATTTAGGTAGTACCGATTGCCCGCCCGTACCCGACCGTAGCAAACATGGCAACAAATATATTTGGCCTATTTATGAAAGCTTTGATATTTTTAAAGCCGATTTAAATGGCAATATTGTAAAACGGTTAACCAAAACAAAAGGTTACGATGCAGAAGCAACCATTTCGCCTAAAGGCGATAAGATAGTTTTTACTTCGATGAGGGACGGCGACCTTGACCTTTATACCATGGATTTAAATGGTAAGCATGTAAAGCGAATCACCAGTGCATTGGGATATGATGGTGGTGCATGGTTTAGTCCGGATGGAACAAAAATTTTATGGCGGGCTTCCAGGCCAACAACCGATGCTGAGATAAAAGAATACAAAGATTTGTTGAAAGAAAATCTGGTAGCGCCTACAAACATGGAAGTATGGATAGCCAATGTAGATGGAAGCGATGCACGCCAGGTTACATTTTTAGAGAAAGCCAATTGGGCGCCTAACTTTACACCTGATGGAAAGCATATTATTTTTTGCAGTAATCACGAGTATAAAAGAGGTTTTCCGTTCAATATGTATTTAACCGATATAAATGGTAAAACAATGGAAAAAATTAGCAGGGATAAGGGTTTTGATGCATTTCCAATGTTTAGCCCCGATGGTAAACAATTTATTTTTTGCAGTAACCGCAATAACGGTGGCACCAGGGATACCAATATTTTTATTGCCGATTGGGTAGAATAAAAGCAGGCCTAAACTCATTTCTTCATTTCACGGTAAAATATTTTGCCCACAATCTTCCAGCCGTCTTTTGTTTTTAACAGGCTCATGATGTCATGGAAATAAAATGTGGGATATTCAATTGTGAGTTTTGCTGTGGCAGCATTGCCAAATACCTGCACACTTTCAATGTTGGTGCTGCGGTTTTGTTTTACGCCTGTATTACGTGTGCGTTCCATAAAATCTTTAAGGCTTATCACCATAAGGGTATCATTACGCATGTACTGCATTTGCCCTCCGGGGCTAAAAGCTTTTGAAAAAAGTAAACTGTCGCCGTTGGTTCCTCCATCAAGGTAATAATTACATACGGTTTTTACAGCTTCAATTTCGGCAAGTTGGTTTTGTGCAGTAAGGGATGTACTAAAAAAACAACCCAGGCAAAAAATTAATGTTTTCATGTGCTATATTTTTTATTAAAGATAAATGCCCGTTTCAAAAAAAAAATACAGTTTTTTATGAGTGGTTGATGCTGAAAACCTACCGTTTGCCCAGTTCAATCACTTCCGCATCTTTCATTTCTTTGCCATCAATAACAAAACGTACAATGGTACGCACTTTATGCCATCCATGTTTTCCGGCTGCGCCGGGATTTATATGCAAACAATTTATTTTGTCATCGTACATAATCTTTAAGATATGCGAATGCCCACTAATAAAAAGTTGCGGTTTATGAATATCCATTTCTTTTTTTGTAGCAGGGTTATAATTAGGTGGGTAACCGCCAATATGCCTTAGCATTACTTTTACGCCTTCACATTTAAAAACAAGTTGTTCTGGAAATTCTTTCCTTATTTCCTGCCCGTCAATATTGCCATAAACACCCCTTAATATAGTATTGTTAACAGTTTCACCGGTTAAAGAAAAATTGTTTTTCAGTCCAAATTTTAAATCATTTACAAGTTCAATATTACCAAAATCGCCAATATGCCAAACTTCGTTACAATTTTTAAAATGTTCAAAAACGGCCTGGTCTAAATAACTATGTGTGTCTGATATTAATCCAATCCTTGTCACTTTTTTTTAAAATAATTAGCTGTAAATTTACAATAACAATTTTAGCAAATGCCTTTTCACCGCAACTTCACATATTATATTGATAAGCGAAACTGGAAATATGTTTTCCTGCTTGCCTCGCTCGACCTGTGTATTTCTTAAGAATGATTATTATTAGATGTTTTTTTCATTTTTAACCTTAAATTTTTAATAAACATGGCACACTATCATACATTAGGAACCATTCCTCACAAAAGGCATGTACAATTTCGTAAACCCGACGGAGAGTTATACTCCGAACAATTATTTTCTACCGAAGGTTTCAGCAACGATTATTCAATACTGTATCATTGTCATCCACCAACAGAAATAATAAAAACCGATGAGCCGGTAAATGTGCAACCAAAAATTGCTGAAGAAAAAATGCTTAAACACCGAAGCCTGGAAGGGTTTAATATCAAACCAGAAAAAGATTATTTAAAAAGCCGAAAAGCGGTTTTGGTAAATAACGATTGCCATATTATTTTGGCAGCACCCCAACATAGTATGACGGAATATTTTTATAAAAATGCCGATGCAGATGAGATGATTTTTGTACATGAAGGATCGGGAATTTTAAAAACGCAATATGGTAATTTAGATTTTGCTTATGGCGATTACCTGGTTATTCCACGTGGCTGTATTTATCAAATAGCATTTAAAACGGAAAACAACAGGCTGTTTATTGTAGAATCCTTTAGCCCTATCCGTTATCCTAAAAAGTATGTAAGCAAATTGGGGCAATTACTGGAACATTCACCCTATTGTGAAAGAGATATTAGGCAACCTAAAGATTTACAAACGATTGATAAAGCCGGAGATTTTTTAATTCAAACAAAAAAGAAAGGGGTTTTGTATGGTTTGCATTATGCCCATCATCCATTTGATGTGGTAGGATGGGATGGATGCTGTTACCCTTTTGCATTTTCTATTCATGATTTTGAACCAATAACCGGCAGGGTACACCAGCCACCACCGGTGCATCAAACTTTTGAAGCCAATAATTTTGTGGTATGTTCATTTTGCCCTCGCTTGTTCGATTATCATCCACAGGCTATTCCAGCGCCATATAACCATAGTAATATTGATAGTGATGAGGTATTATATTATGTAGATGGAGATTTTATGAGCCGCAAGCATGTAACCCGTGGTATGATAACATTGCATCCTGCTGGTATTCCACATGGGCCACACCCCGGAGCCGTAAAGAAAAGTATTGGTGCTAAAGAAACTAATGAGCTGGCCGTGATGGTGGATACTTTTCACCCATTGCAATTAACAAGCGAAGCATTGGAAATAGAAAATGAAGGCTATGTGATGAGTTGGGCAGAATAAACCAGATGCTAAACTTGGATTGGAGAAAAAGTGTTTTGATACATTTATTTTATCCTGTAAGTCTTTTAATTTTTAGTTACTTAATTAAAATTCTCTTTTGCTCTCTTAATCAAAAAATATTATATTGCTTTTACTTAAATTTAAAAATATGATACATTTTCATGAAATTA
>DAOLYC010000080.1:0-8533 GCA_035425605.1 Ferruginibacter sp. | reverse complement strand
TTCTACCGATGAAATTATGTATTGCGAAACCCTTACTTTTAAATACGAACATTATGCGGCACGTTTTGCCGCCAAAGAATCTTTTTTAAAAGCTATGGGCACAGGCTGGAGCCAGGGCACAGCATTTAATGAAATTGAAATATGTAACAACGAACAGGGAAAACCCGAACTGCGTTTTTTAGGCAACACATTAAAAACTGTAAATAGATTAAAGGTTAAAAAATTTTTTGTTTCGCTTTCACACACAAAAACAACAGCATCGGCAATAGTAATTATTGAAAACTGAAGAAAAGAAAATTATGACATCAGCATTTAAAACAAAAGAAGCCATTAAAGACATACAAGGAAAAAAACTGCAGGAATTGATGGCTTACCTTAACACACATTCTCCTTTTTATAAAGAATTGTTTACAAAAAGCCAGTTTAACCCTACCGGTATAAAATCGGTAGAAGACCTTTCGGTTATTCCAACAACCAATAAAGAAGATTTACAGCAGCGCAATAATGATTTTTTATGTGTACCACATAGTAAGATTATTGAATACAGCTCTACTTCAGGTACTTTAGGAAGTCCGGTTACTATTGCATTAACTGAAAATGATTTAAACAGACTTACAGAAAACGAATACAACTCTTTTGTTTGTGCCGATGGCAAACCCGATGATATTTACCAGTTGATGCTTACTTTAGACAGGCAGTTTATGGCAGGGATGGCTTATTATGCCGGTATTAGAAAATTAGGGGCAGGAATTATAAGACTTGGCCCGGGAGTTCCTTCGCTTCAATGGGAAACCATTTTTAAATTAAAACCAACAGCCATTGTTGCAGTTCCTTCTTTTATACTTAAACTAATTGCTTTTGCCAATGAAAATAATATTAACATAAACAAATCGTCTGTAAAAAAAGCAATCTGTATTGGAGAAAATATCCGCAACGCCGATTTTAGTTTAAACATACTGGGAAAAAAAATTACCGATAACTGGAACATTAAATTATATTCTACTTACGCATCTACCGAAATGCAAACAGCATTTACTGAATGTACCGCCATGCAGGGAGGCCACCTGCAACCCAATTTATTAATTGTAGAATTGCTGGACGAAAGCGGCCAGCCGGTAAAAGCTGGCGAGCCGGGAGAAGTAACCATTACAACTTTGGGTGTGGAAGCGATGCCCCTGCTACGTTACAAAACGGGAGACATTTGTATGTATTTTGAAGAACCCTGCAGTTGCGGAAGAAACAGTTTACGCCTATCGCCCTTGCTTGGCCGAAAAAAACAGATGATAAAATTTAAAGGCACTACCTTATATCCTCCTGCATTATTTGACCTGCTTAATGAAATGGACGAGATTGATGATTTTATTGCCGAAGTGTATAGTAATGATGTAGGCCTTGATGAAGTGTTGCTGCATTTGCAGGTAACAAGCCAAACCAAAGAAACAGATGGTAAAATTCGATCGTACCTGCAGGCCCGCTTAAGGGTAAGCCCCAAAGTACAATATATTTCAAAAGAGCAAATGCATAAGATGCAGTTTCCCGAAACCGGAAGAAAGGCAGTACGGTTTATCGACAGAAGGAAATAACAAAATAAAAGGCTTTCATTTTTGAAAGCCTTTTAAAATATTTAATTATTCAGATTACTTTAAATACTTGCCTAATTTTTTACCGGAATTTGCATACGCTTCTGAAATGCGAAGCCCTGTATCAAAATCATATCCAAAAGCTGTACCGCCCGGTACATTAGAAATTGTAAATGTTGCCAGTTTGTTTTCTTTGTTTGCTGTTTCCACTATCCAAACTTCTGCATCTATTTCGGCGTTTTTACGGCTTATGCCAATATTATAACCAGGCTCTATAGATGTGGTTTTAAAAATAAGTGTGTATTTGGCATCTTTGCTTACTGTCATACCGCTTTCCCTGGTAAATAATTCAATAAACTTTGGTTCAAATCTGCTTTCTTTATCATTGGCCCAGCTTTTGGCCCAGCTATCTCCTTTACCAGCTTCTTTTTTATTATACTCAGCAGTTTTTGCATCTATATATTCCTGCTCGGTTTTATATTTACCAACTTTTATATTGTCATAGTTAAATTCAATATTAATAGTTGTTTCCGATTTTAATATATCGTCATTACCACTTGTGTTTTTTACCCTTTGGCCTTGGGCCGAACAAACGATAAAGAACATAGCCATTACAGCCATTGTTATTTTTAAATTTTTCATATAACTTTTTGTTTTAAATATAATATACCATAAAAATAAATAAATATACAGAAAATGAAATACCCACCAGCCACATTTATGCTAAACCAGCTTTTTGTAACTTCATTTATTCAAACACAAAAAATTAAAGTTTGAATTCTTTATTCTATTTTTACCTCATTGGTTACCAAAAATTAACAGTAAAGTAAAATTCGGATCATGGTTAATGTAGGAGGCGGAGTCCTTTCTTTAGATAATGTTGCAGAGATACTGTTTAACGAAAAGAAAATTGAACTGGATAAAACTGCGGTTAAAAAAGTGGATAATAGTTTTCATTTTTTGCAGCAATTTTCATCAAACAAACTCATTTACGGTATCAATACCGGTTTTGGGCCAATGGCTCAGTACAAGGTAAGCCAGGAGAACCTGCTTCAATTGCAATATAATCTTATCAGGAGCCATAGCTCGGGTGCCGGAAATCTTATGTCGCCATTAGCAGTTAAAGCGGTTATGGTTGCAAGGCTTAATAGTCTTATGCAGGCATACTCAGGTGTACATACCGATGTAGTGGAATTGTTAGAAGAACTTATTAATAAAAATGTTTCACCCTGCATATTTGAACATGGAGGCGTTGGGGCAAGTGGTGATTTGGTACAGCTTGCACACTTAGCCCTGGTTTTAATTGGCGAAGGCGAAGTGATTTACGAAGGCCAGGTACAACCCACCGAAGAAGTTTTTAAAAAACTTAAAATAAAACCTCTTTCTATTCATATTCGTGAAGGACTGGCAATATTAAATGGCACTTCGGCCATGACGGGCATTGGACTGCTTAATATTATACAGGCACAAAAATTATTAGAGTGGTCGGTTATGTTATCGGCCATGATAAACGAAGTAGTGGAAGCTTTTGACGATCACTATAGTTACGAACTTAATATTGTAAAGCACCACAAAGGGCAAAACAAGATTGCTACCATGCTCAGGGATATTTTGGGAGATAGTAAGATGATACGAAACCGATCTGAACATTTATATAACCCCGATAAGTTAAACCAGGAAGTTTTTGAAGATAAGGTGCAGGAGTATTATTCTTTGCGTTGTGTAACACAAGTGCTGGGCCCCATTTACGATACCATCTGCAGTGCAGAAAACGTACTGGTAAATGAACTCAATTCGGTTAACGACAACCCCGTAATTGATGTAGCCAATAAGAATATTTTTCATGGTGGAAATTTTCATGGCGATTATGTGTCGCTGGAGATGGATAAATTAAAAATTGCCGTTACCAAATTATCTATGCTTTCCGAAAGGCAATTGAATTATTTACTTAATGAAAAGCTTAATAAAAAATTTCCGCCGTTTGTAAACCTGGGGGTACTTGGGTTTAATTTTGGAATGCAGGGCATGCAGTTTACCGCTACCTCTACTGTAGCCGAAAACCAAACATTATCTTTTCCCATGTATGTACACAGCATACCCAATAACAACGATAACCAGGATATTGTAAGCATGGGTTGCAATGCAGCCATCATGACAAAAAAAGTTATAGATAATTCTTTTGAGGTGCTGGCCATACAAATGATGACTGTGTTGCAGGCGATTGATTATATAGGTTGTGTACCCAGGTTATCAACACAAACATTAAAAGTCTATAAAACAATCAGGCAACTGTTTCCAAAATTTGTTGGCGATCAACCAAAGTATAAAGACCTTAACAGGATAAAAAGTTATTTTGAACAATCGGGTTTGCTGATTGCATTTAAAAACGGGAATTCAACAAAGTAATAAATAACTCAACGGTTACTGTTATCAGCTACCGAAATAATTAAATTAAAATGAAATTTGCATTAGTAACCGGAGGCTCAAGAGGGATAGGCAGGGCTGTTTGTATTAAGATGGCTGAGATGGGTTATCATGTGCTAATCAATTATAAATCCAACGAGCAGGAAGCTAAAAACACTTTAGCCCTGGTAAAAGAAAAAGGTACCGGAGGAGAGATTATTCAATTTGATGTTTCAGATAAAGAAGCTATAAAAAGCAAATTGGGCAACTGGATGGAAACCAATGAAGACAAGGTTATTGAAGTATTGGTAAACAATGCCGGCATACGTGAAGACGGCTTAATGATGTGGATGAAAGACGAACAATGGGAAAATGTAATGAAAACAAACCTCGACAGTTTTTTTTATGTAACTCGGTTGCTGGTAAATAGTATGCTTATGAAAAAATATGGCCGCATCATCAATATGGTTTCGCTATCGGGGTTAAAAGGATTGCCCGGGCAAACAAATTACAGTGCTGCAAAAGCGGGTGTTATTGGCGCTACAAAAGCCCTGGCACAGGAAATAGGCCGCAAAGGAATTACCGTTAATGCAGTAGCGCCCGGGTTTATAAAAACCGATATGACTGAAGAGCTAAACGAAACTGAATTAAAGAATTTAGTTCCGTTAAAACGATTTGGTACACCGGAAGAAGTTGCTCATGCTGTTGCATTTTTAGCATCAAAAGAAGCAGCTTATATTACAGGCGAAGTGATTTCGGTAAATGGTGGATTGTATTCGTAAGAAAGTAAAATTCAAAAGTAAAAGGTATATAGTAAGCCTATAATAAAAGTTTTAATATTTGCCTTTTGATTTTTTGACCTAATTAATATGAACAGAGTTGTTATAACAGGTTTGGGCATTTATTCCTGCATAGGAAAAAACCTTGATGAGGTAAGAGATTCCCTGTACAAAGGAAAATCGGGAATTGTATTTGATGCTTTACGTAAAGAATATGGTTACCGTTCGGGCCTTACAGGTTTTGTAGAAAAGCCTGAGCTGAAAGGAAAATTAGACAGACGGGCTCGTATCATGCTTCCCGAGCAGGGCGAATATGCTTACCTGGCAACGCTGGAAGCATTAAACAATGCCGGAATTGATGAAGAGTATATTGTAAAAAATGAAATTGGGATTTTATATGGAAATGATAGTTCGGGCAAAGCGGTTATTGAAGCCAATGATATCATCAGGGAAAAAAAAGATACAACCCTTGTTGGTTCCGGTGCAGTTTTTCAAACCATGAACTCTACTGTAACCATGAACCTGGCAACCATATTTAAATTAAGAGGGGTAAATTTTACCATCAGTGCGGCTTGTGCCAGCGGTTCTCATTCCATTGGGCTGGGGTATCATTTTATAAAAACAGGATTGCAGGATATGATTATCTGTGGCGGCGCCCAGGAAATTAATCATTTAAGCATGGGCACTTTTGATGCATTATCGGCTTTTTCTATCAGGGAAAATGACCCTACCAAAGCATCGAGGCCGTTTGACAGGGACCGGGATGGGTTGATACCAAGCGGTGGCGCTGCAACAGTAATATTAGAAACCCTTGAATCTGCACAAAAAAGAGGAGCAAAAATTTTGGGCGAAGTGATAGGTTATGGATTTTCATCAAACGGTGGGCATATATCAAACCAAACTGTTGATGGGCCGGTGAGGTCGTTGCATAGAGCTATTCAAGATGCAGGAATACAGGCTAAAGAAGTGGATTATATAAATGCACACGCCACATCAACACCTGCAGGCGACAGCAGTGAAGCAAAAGCAATTGACGAAGTATTTGCAGCACACAGGCCATTAGTAAGCTCAACAAAATCAATGACCGGCCACGAATGTTGGATGGCAGGCGCTAGCGAAATTGTGTATTCAATGCTGATGATGCAACATTCGTTTGTAGCGCCCAATATTAATTTCGAAAATCCGGACGAAGAATCGGCCAAATTGAATATAGCAAAAAACACCATCGAAAAAGATATAGTTGTATTTTTGTCAAACTCCTTTGGGTTTGGAGGAACTAACTCATCATTAATCATCAGAAAACTGATTTAAAGTACTGCTTATGACTAACGAAGCGATTATAGAAAAAATTCACGATTTCATGATCGAAGAATTTGAAGTGGATTCAGAAAAATTAATTCCCGAAGCTAATCTTAAAGAAACTCTTGGGTTAGACAGCCTGGACTATATTGACCTGGTTGTGGTTATTGAAAGTAATTTTAAGTTTAAGGTTAAGCCCGAAGATTTTACAAATATTGCCAGCCTACAAGATTTTTACGATTATGTTATTTCCCGTGTAAATTTAAAAGAATTGGCATAATGGCCGCCTGGCAGGGAAAATCGAAAGGCAGCCCATGGGGTTATCGCATTTTCGTTTGGGTATTAAAAACTTTTGGAGTTTTACCGGGTTATTTACTGCTAAGGTTTGTAAGCTTATATTATTTCTTCTTTTCTTATAAGGCATCCAGGCAAATTTTTTTATTATATCGCCATAAGCTGGGTTATGGCTGGGGTTCATCCATTTTAAAAATTTATAAAAATTATTTTTTACTGGGGCAAAGCATAATTGATAAGGTTGTGCTTATGTCGGGTATAAAAAACAAGTTCAGCTTTAATTTTGATGGCGAAGAAAATCTGCTAAAAATTGCAGAGATGAAAAAAGGCGGCATACTCCTAAGCGCTCATATTGGCAACTGGGATGTAGCCGGTCATTTGTTTACCCGCCTGCAAACACCTATCAATATCGTATTGTACGATGCCGAGCATGAGCAGATAAAAAAATATCTTGAAGGAGTTACCGGCAAACACAATATGAATATCATAGTAATTAAAAAAGATGACCTGAGTCATATTTATGCCATCAGCGATGCATTTGCCAGAAACGAACTTGTATGTATGCATGCCGACAGGTTTTTACCGGGCAATAAAACAATAACTGCAAATTTTCTTGGGCAAGATGCAAAATTTCCTGTTGGCCCCTTTTTACTGGCAGCTACATTTAAAGTGCCAGTGTCCTATGTGTTTGCAGTAAAAGAAAGTAAACTTCATTATCATTTATTTGCCAGCCCAATAAAAGATTACAGTAGTTTAAGTAAAGAATATTTAATACCTCAGATGCTTAAAGATTATACCAACGAAATGGAAATCAAACTAAAAAAATATCCCGAACAATGGTTTAATTATTTTAACTTTTGGGAATAAATAATGACACCTATAACTAACATAACATCACTAATACCACAAAAACCACCTTTTGTAATGGTAGATACATTGCTTAATTTTAATGCAGTAACCACCAGCACTGCATTTACAATTAAAGCAGATAATATTTTTGTGGAAGATGGTTTTTTTAAAGAACCCGGCCTGGTAGAAAATATTGCACAAACTGCTGCAGCACGGGCAGGCTATATTGCTAAAACAGAAAATAAGCCTGTACTAATTGGTTATATTGGGGCTGTTAATAACTTACAGATATTTTCATTGCCTACAATCGGCGATGAATTAATTACAGAAATAACCATCGAAAACCAAATTTTTGACGTAACATTAATATCCGGAAAAATATCTTGTAAGGGTAATGATATAGCTCAGTGCAAGATGAAAATATTTATTAATAAAATTAAAAATTCCTGATTATGAAAAAGACAAGTAAACTAAGCATGCTTGCAGCCGTTATATTTCTTTTAGGCTGTACCGTTAGCAGTTATGCACAAACTGCCAAAGAGTTTTTTAGTAATACCGAAACTTCACTTACTTACCTGGGTATAGATTATTATAAAGCCCGCCTTATAAACGATCCGGGGTCTAATAACACATCCGATATAAAAAACAGGTTGTTCAACAGTATGAACCAGGTAGTGGTTGTTGAGCCAAAAAACTATGATATTACAGGAGCTTTTAACCGAAGCAACAATATATCATCAGACCTGGATGTTGTTACCGAACGCAACGAAAAAACAATAGCCGATGATATTACATCTAACGATCCGGCAGATTTTAGCCGTCTTACCGAAACCGATATTGCAACCGAAGTAAAAGCGTTAAACCTTAAAGGTAAAAGTGGTGTAGGCCTGGTTTTTATTATGGAAGGAATGAAAAAAGAAGAGAAAAAAAGTTACGGCTCAGTTTGGGTTGTATTGCTTGATATGAAAACCAAAAAAGTACTCATGGCAGAAAGGCTGGAACAGGAAGCGGCAGGGTTTGGGTTTCGTAATTTTTGGGTATCTATCATTAAAAAATCAATTATAGAAATTAATAAGAAAAAATATAAAAGCTGGAAAGAAAAATACGGAAGCTGATTAATGCGGATTATGAAAAAAGAATTGAGTTGCTGCACGCAAATATTGGTACGGTTTAATGAAGCCGATCCGCTTGGAATTGTTTGGCATGGTCATTATATTCGCTATTTTGAAGATGGCAGGGAAGCATTTGGTGATATGCATGAATTAAAATACCAGGATGTGTACAAACATGGTTATGTTACACCCATTGTAAGTGTACAATGCGATTTTA
>DAOLYC010000079.1:0-8581 GCA_035425605.1 Ferruginibacter sp. | reverse complement strand
AGAGCATCTGACTGTTAATCAGAGGGTCGCTGGTTCAAGTCCAGCAGGGGGAGCAAAAAGGTTTTGAGAAGTCGAAACCTTTTTTTTATTACAAGAACATAACTTATGCTGTTAACTGCATTCCAACTTGTAGTAGGCAGGGTTGCTGGTTCAAGTTTTGTAATAGCAGCAAATAAAAAAGTATTGTAAGTGGTGCTTTTTTATATTCTCGATTGATAAGTAAATAACTCATAATACCGCCCTTTTTTGTTTATCAATTCTTCGTGCTTTCCTCTTTCGGCAATACTCCCTGCTTCAATCACCAGAATTTGATCGGCTTTGCGAATGGTACTTAAGCGGTGAGCAATTACAAATGTTGTTCTTCCTTTCATTAACTCATTTAAACTTTTTTGAATCAATGCTTCGCTTTCGGTATCAAGATTTGAAGTGGCTTCATCCAGGATAATAATTTTAGGATTGGCCAGTATAGCCCTTGCAATAGCAATACGTTGTCTTTGTCCTCCCGAAAGTTTTATCCCTCTTTCGCCAATAACTGTATCTAGCCCTGCTTCAAACCGTTCAGTAAATTCATTTACATAAGCAGCTTTTACAGCATCATACAAACTTTCTTCGCCAGCATTGGGCTGGGCAAATAAAATATTTTCACGAATGGTACCTTCAAATAAAAAATCATCCTGCAACACTACACCCAAATTATTACGATAATCCGATAGAATTACTTTACTAAGATCAGTTCCATCAATAAATATCTTACCTGAATCTGGCGTAATAAAAGTTGCAGCTAAACTGGCAATTGTTGTTTTACCCGAACCCGAACTGCCCACCAGTGCAGTTACAGTACCCGACGGAGCGTTGAAACTAATTTCACTTACAACTTCTTTGCCTTCTTCATAAGCAAATGAAACGTTTTCAAATTTAATATCGCCTTTGATTTCTCTTAAAGGTATTATTCGTTTTGTTTTATCATCTTCGGGATCCATATTCATTATTTCTTTGGTACGGTCAAGCCCGGCAAAAGCCTCGGTTAACTGGCTTCCTATATTGCTCATTTGCACAATAGGCGCTATCATAAAACCGAGGTAAAGTGTAAAAGCAAGAAAATCGCCAAAAGTAAGTTGGCCTTTTATTATCATGTATCCACCAATACCCATAATACCAGTACTGGCCAATCCAAGCAGTAACGTTGCCGAGCTGGTGATGATGGCTGTTGATGTTAAGCTCTTTTTTATATTGAGGAATAACAACTCTACTCCTTTTTCAAAAATTTTGTTTTCCTGTGCTTCTGCATTAAAACCTTTTATAACCCTTACTCCATTAATACTTTCGGTTAAGCGGCCTGTTACATCTGCATTAATAACTCCACGCATTTTAAAAATAGGTCGTATATATTTAAATGCTTTTAGAGCAACAATAGCAAAAATTGCTACAGGCACTAACACATAAAAGGTCATCATTGGGCTAATCCTTATCAATAACACTAAAGAAATAACCGAGGTTAATAATCCTCCGATAAGTTGTACCAACCCTGTGCCAACCAGGTTGCGTACCCCTTCCACATCGTTCATAATACGGCTTACCAATGCCCCGCTTTTATTATTATCAAAATAACTGATCGGCAACGATAAAACTTTTTTTTGCACCTCTATCCGTAATAATGAAATAAGGTGTTGGGCTTCTACACTTAGAAGTTTAGTAAGCAAATACGATGTGATGGCCTGTACAATAATGGAAGCTGCAACAACAATCAGCAATATTTTAAACATATTCATGTCTTTATTAACTATCACATCATCCATTAAATATTTACTGGCGCCAGGTAAAACCAGGCTGGCTAACCGGCTTATAACAATTAACAGCAGTCCTATAAAAACAATTTTACGGCGTGGCCAAATAAATTCTTTAAAAGCTTGTGCAAGCGTTACTGTATGTTTTGTTTTTTTCATAATAAGAATAAATATAAAAGTAAAGTTAAGGTAGTATTACAGCCGATAGAAAATGTACTAATATTAATGTTTGATTAAAAATAAATCGACAGGTGTATTACAATAAATAACTGCACTATCTTTACAAGTGCATATTTAAACAATTTGCCAATGGAATTTATTGATTATTACCAAGTGTTGGGAATACCTAAAACCGCTACTGAAGACGACATTAAAAAAGCCTATCGCAAACTTGCACGAAAGCTTCACCCCGATTTAAATCCGAACGATAAGGATGCACATAAAAAGTTTCAACAGATAAATGAAGCGAATGAAGTTTTAAGTGATTCTGAGAAAAGAAAAAAATACGATGCATACGGTAAAGATTGGCAACATGCCGATCATTTTGAAAAGCAAAAACAATACAATCAACAAAACCAATATCAACCATCAGGAGGGCAATCGTTTACTGAATTTGAAGGCGGAGATTTTTCCAGTTTTTTTGAAAGTATGTTTGGCAGTGCTGGCAGGCAACAGGCTAAATTTCGTGGACAAGATTATCATGCAGAATTAACACTAAGCCTTGAAGCTGCCATACAAACACAGCAGCAAGTGCTTACTATTAATGGCAAAAATATTCGTATAACTATACCTGCCGGCGTAGAGAACGGGCAGCAAATAAAATTAAAAGGATATGGCGCCGCTGGCTTAAATGGCGGCCCGGCCGGCGATTTGTATATTACATTTAACATTACGCCGCACCCGGTTTTTAAACGCCTGGGTAACGATTTGTACATGAATGTTATTATTGACCTTTACACAGCTTTATTGGGTGGCGAAACAACTATTGATACCCTCAGTGGCAAACTAAAGCTCACTGTAAATGCTGGTACGCAAAATGGAACTAAAATCAGACTGAAGGGTAAAGGCTTTCCGGTTTATAAAAAAGAAGGAGAATTTGGTAACCTGTATGTAACCTATTCCATACAATTACCAACAAACCTTACTGAAAAACAAAAGGAACTTTTTATACAATTGAAAAACTTAAACTAATATTTCATGCAACAGCAGGATAATATATCAGCAGAAGAATTTTGTATTTACCACCATATCGAAATGTCGTTCATACATGATTTAAATGATGAAGGACTTATTGAGTTGGCCCGGTTTGATGAAAAATTATTTGTACCGCTACAACAGTTGCCTTTACTTGAAAAAATGACCAGGCTGCATTATGAAATGGATATTAACATAGCGGGCATTGAAAGCATCACACATTTGTTAAATGAAATGGAAGCCATGCAACAACAAATAACTCAATTACACAATAAGCTTCGGTTGTATGAAGGAGAAAATGAATTTTAAAAAACAGAAGAGTAGTTAAGTTATACCTGTTGTGTTTTTTAGCCCTTAGGTAATTTTTCAAACAACAACAATAAGTATTCAAAAAATTCAAAATAATATAAAAAGCCCATCTTCTCTTTGTTCTACTTTAAATGTTTTTAGATAATATCCTTCACCACTTACATTATATCCATTTTGTAAATTGAACTTATAACAATGTAAAGGGCAAACAATATTACCTAATGCATCAATATAACCATCAGTTAGTGCTCCTCCTGCGTGTGGGCATTTTTGTGTACAAGCAAATATCTTATTGTTATGTATGGCAAGCGTAATTTCCCTACCATCTATATTAACCAACGATAATCCGTTTTTTTCAAAATGAATTTCTGTTATGCTTTCTGCTATTTTATACCATTGGGTTTTGGGAGCTGTTGCCATGTATAGATTTTACTTGTCAGTCAGTTTTTTACCTAATCCTTTTAATAAAAAAATTCTGCTTTGTAAGGGTATCGTATGCGGTACATATCTCTTACTTCGTTTAAAATGGTTTGGCGCAACCCATCAAGGTTTAATCGCTTTGTTGCCGATACAAATACACAATGGCCTTCTGTTTCATTTTGCCAGCGTTGTTTTAAATCATTTAATATTTCGGTTTTAACCTCAGGTTGCAACCACTGGTCAAAAGTCTGTTCTTCGTATTTATCCATTTTATTAAAAATGGTTATTATCGGTTTGTTGCCTGCTCCAAGTTCGTTTAATGTTTTATTTACCACATCCAGTTGGTCTTCATATTGAGGATGAGAAATATCAACAACATGGAGCAAAACATCTGCTTCACGCACTTCATCCAATGTGCTTTTAAAACTTTCTACCAGGTGGTGCGGAAGCTTTCGAATAAACCCTACCGTATCGCTTAATAAAAAAGGGGTTTGTTCAAATACAACTTTACGGGTGGTAGTATCCAATGTGGCAAATAATTTATTCTCAGCAAAAACATCGCTCTTACTTAAAATGTTCATCAGTGTTGATTTGCCCACATTTGTATAACCAACCAAAGCAACTCTAATAAATTCTCCCCGGTCTTTTCGTTGTGTAACCGATTGTTTGTCTATTTCGGCCAGTCGTTTCCGTAACAATCCAATTTTATCTTTTACAATACGGCGGTCAGTTTCAATTTCAGTTTCACCGGGCCCTCTTGTACCAACGCCACCACCTTGTCGTTCCAGGTGTTTCCACATGCCCTTCAGGCGTGGTAAAATATATTGGTACTGCGCCAGCTCTACTTGTGTTTTTGCCTGTGCTGTTTTTGCTCGGCTGGCAAAAATATCAAGTATAAGGTCGCTTCGGTCTATGATTTTTACTTTCAACTCTTTTTCAATATTCTGAATCTGAGACCCAGTAAGTTCATCATCAAAAATCACAAGGTTTATATTTCCTTTCAGTATAATATACTGTCGTATTTCTTCCAGTTTACCCTTGCCTACAAATATCTTACTATCTGGATGTGGAAGTTTTTGTGTAAATCGTTTTACTGCTTTTGCGCCCGCTGTTTCAGCTAAAAATGTCAGTTCATCCAGGTATTCGTTTACCATTGGTTCGGTCTGTTCTTTATAAACCAATCCCACTAAAATCGCTGTTTCCTCCTTTAATATTTTTTTATTTGAATCTATCAAAATTTTTATTGTTTAATTTCCTGTCATATTAAAATTGTATTAAAATAGATTAAGTCTGGTTTTATTGTTACAAATATCATTGCTATTCACAACAAAGCGCTCCGTTTAGTTTCCGGAACGCTTTGTTTTATAATAAGTTTATCTTTTACTTATTTACTGTGCTATCCGTTACCCCTTTCAGCCATTTTGCCATTTCTGGGCAGCTTTTATAATCATCGTCTATCATTATATAGTAAGTAACCACTTTCTTCATAAACCAGTTTCCAAGTACATCATTCTTTTTTTCTTCAAGAGCTCTTGCAGCAACACGGTCATAATCATCTTTAAGATTTTCTCGGTGTGGTTCTGTTCTTGTTTTTAAAAAAACCAGGCGCACGCCCTTTTTTCCTCTTTCATCTGTATATTCTACCGGCTGTGAGTATTGACCAGGTTGTAGATCTTTTAGCATTAGTACCATGTCTTTATCAAGCTGGTCAATGGTTAAATATGTGCTTCCATCGGGACTGGTTAATTGACCGGCTGTAAACTTACTAGCATCATCATCGCTAAATTTGGCTACTGCTGCACCAAAATCCATAGCGTTTGTCATTAGTAAGGCTCGTACTGAATCAAGTTTATGCATAGCATCTTTAATTTCAAAAGATGTTACCTGTGGAATCAATAGTATATGTCTTACTGAAGCATCATCACCGGCACGGCTTACCAGTTGCATGATATGGTAACCAAACCTGGTTTTAAAAGGGTTGGATATTTGACCAGGTTTTAAAGTAAATGCCTTACCCAGCCAAACCGGATCAAGTTCTTTAGAATAACGATTTACATCATACTGTCCTCCAGTTTCTTTACTACCTGGGTCTTGTGTATAAATACTAGCCAGTGTAGCAAAATTTGTTTTGCCACTTTCTATCTGTTCTTTAAATCCTTTTAATTGTTCTATACAATATTCTTCTGCTTCTCGAGATGCTTTGGGAAAAGAGATGATCTGACTTACTTCTACTTCACTTTCGTAAAACCGCAAACTATCTTTAGGTATCTTTTCATAATATTCATTCACTTCTTTAGGAGTGATGCGTACATTTTCCACTACTTTGTTACGCATTGCTTCTGCCAGTTTTTGATCTCGAATGGGTTCTTTAAAATCTTCTTTTAGCTGATAAACAGTTTTACCGGCAATTTTTTCCAATTCGTCTTTTGATCCATATTGGCTTATAAATGCTCTTATCCTATTATCAATGATTGTTTCCACCTCTTCGTCGGTTATGGGCAGCGAATCTTTTTCGGCTTGCAATACCAGGGCTTTAATACCCATTGCCTGTTCCAGCAACAAGCAGCGTGCGTTTTCGGGTATGGCAATATTTTGACGCTGCATATCTAAAATACTGTTATCAAGGTCGCTTTTTAAAATAATCTTGTCCCCCACTACTGCCACAATCTTATCGGCAATAACCGCCTTAGTTTGGCCAGGTTGTGCGTATGATACAGTAACTATTACAAGTAATGAGATGAGAATTAATAAATACTTTTTCATTCAAATTAATTTTACCAGCCTGTGTTTGTAAGCAGTTTATTGTTGAAGTAAATATCAAAAGTAAGCCTGCTTAATTTAAACCAGCTTTTGAGGCAATTCATTTAACAAAAGATTGAGAAGCGTTAAGAATCAAAAAAATGTTCGACCTGTAAATTGAAATAATTGATTATTAAAGCAACGTCAATTTCCTGGTTTATTTTATAATGTACGTTTAACTTCAATTTCTTCAAAAGCTTCTACTATATCGCCAACTTTAATATCGTTATAATTCTTTATGGTAAGTCCGCACTCCATACTTGAAGTAACTTCTTTTACATCATCTTTAAACCTTTTTAAGCTAGCCAGTTCGCCCGTAAAGATTACAATACCATCACGTATAAGCCTTATGCGGTTATTCCTTGCCATTTTCCCGTCAAGCACAAAACATCCGGCCACACTGGCTTTATCAAATTTGTACACTTCTTTTATCTCAACATTTGCCAATATTTTTTCTTCCACACTTGGTTCAAGCATACCTTCCATTGCGCTCTTAATCTCTTCTATAGCATTATAAATAATGGAGTATAGTTTAATTTGAATTGCTTCGTGTTCGGCAAGTTTTGCTGCTTGTATAGAAGGCCTAACATTAAATCCAATAATAATAGCATCCGATGCATTTGCCAGGGTAACATCACTTTCAGTTATGGCACCTACAGCTTTATGAATAACTTTAATTACAATTTCTTCGGTGCTTAATTTTTGTAAAGAATCACTTAAAGCCTCAACCGATCCGTCCACATCACCTTTTATAATTACATTTAGTTCCTTAAATGAACCTAAAGCCAGACGGCGGCCTATTTCATCAAGTGTGATATGTTTTCTTGCACGCATTCCCTGTTCACGCAATATTTGTCCACGTTTATAAGCCATACTGCGGGCATCGCTTTCGTTTTCAAAAACTTTAAAAGTTTCGCCTGCTTGTGGCGCTCCATTCAATCCTAAAATTAAAACCGGTGTGGATGGAGGTGCTTTATCTTCACGTTGGTTACGTTCGTTGTACATGGCTTTTACTTTACCAAAGTTTTGACCAGATACAATCATATCTCCTACTTTTAGTGTACCATTCTGCACTAATATTGTTGCTACATAACCACGTCCTTTATCAAGTGTGGCTTCTATTATTGTTCCACTGGCTTCCTTGTTGGGGTTAGCTTTAAGTTCAAGTATATCTGTTTCCAGCAATATCTTTTCCATCAGCAGGTCTACATTTTCGCCTGTTTTGGCGCTAATTTCCTGGCTTTGATATTTACCGCCCCAGCTTTCTACCAGTATATTCATACTGGCAAGCTGTTCCTTTATTTTTTCGGGATTGGCGCCATCTTTATCCATTTTATTAATGGCAAAAACCATTGGCACATTGGCTGCCTGGGCATGAGATATGGCTTCTTTTGTTTGAGGCATAACGGCATCATCTGCTGCTACAACAATTACAGCAATATCGGTAACCTTAGCACCACGGGCACGCATGGCCGTAAAAGCCTCGTGACCAGGCGTATCTAAAAATGCAATATGCCTGCCATCTTTTAATGTTACTTCATAAGCGCCAATATGCTGAGTGATACCACCTGCCTCACCTGCAATAACATTGGTATTACGTATATAATCCAATAAAGACGTTTTACCATGATCTACATGTCCCATGATAGTAACGATAGGAGCTCTTGGCAACAGGTCTGCTACATTATCTTCTTCTTCCTCAAAATCAAATTCATCAGCATCTTCTACGCCAATAAATTCTACTTCATAATTAAATTCACTGGCTACCAGTTCAATTACGTCGGCTTCTAAACGTTGGTTAATTGATACCATGATACCCAAGCTCATACATTTACTGATAACATCAGCAAAACTTACGTCCATTAAACCTGCCAGTTCGCTTACAGAAATAAATTCTGTTACTTGTAGTTTATTACTTTCTTCGCCTGTTGTGCCTGCCTGTTCTGCATGTTCATCACGTTTGGCTTTGCGGTATTTTGCTTTCAGGCTTTTTCCTCGTCCGCCAGCGCCAGCCAGCTTTGCCTGTGTTTCTCTTAATTTATCCTGAATCTCTTTTTCATCAATTACTCTTTCTT
>DAOLYC010000078.1:0-8683 GCA_035425605.1 Ferruginibacter sp. | reverse complement strand
AACAGGATTACCAAAATTTCATTTACCCACATCATAAATAAATGCTCCTTTAGCTGGTATTGAATAGCAAGGTTGGTTTAAGAGGCTGCATTGTTGTTCCCAATTTTCAATTTTCCAGGTTGGGTTTGATGCATCAAATACAATGAGCTTTGCATTAAATTGCCTGGCAACCGTTTCCATATCAATTTTTGGATTTTTTGATATGACCAGCAGATCAACATCAAATTTTTTGATACTGGTATCATCCGTTAATGGGTATGTAATCAATACAATTTTTTTATTTTTAAAAATATAGAAATCGTCTTTTCCTGTTAACCCGTTTAAACTATCAACCTGTTTACTAGTTTGAAAAAATATACGGCCTGGTTTTAAATGAAAGTTTTGCAGCATACCTTCCTGCATTAAGGCGCTATCGCCACTAAATTTGTAAAGATGCCCGTTTACAAAATCAATAGCCTGGTGCCCCGCTACATTGTATACTATTAATTTCTGCTGCCTGCTTACCTGCCAGTTATTATAAACTGATAAAGCAATAAATGCAAACAATGAATATAATCCAAAAGAAAAATATTGTTTATTTTTTTTAATAAGCCATACACTAAAGCCTGTTAATATCATGTATAAAATGCAGGTAGATAAAACCGTTGCCGGTATTTTATCCCAAACCGAAAATGATAAACTGTTTATCCATAAAATAGATTTGTTCATCAACCAGGTTAAGCTACCAACAAGCTTGCCCAGGTAAATACTAATAAAATCAATACCCGAAAAAACAAGCAACAGCACACCAGCGTATAATATAAGTGTAGATAATGGTACTGCAATTATATTGGTTAGCAGAAATAAATTGGGGAACTGGTGAAAATAATAGATACAAACAGGCGTAGTAAGTAATTGAGCGGCGGCAGAAACTGATATTAATATCCATACTTTATCCAGCAGGGTGTTTTTAATATATAACAGGTTATAAATGGGCTTTTGAAAAATAACAATACCCAAAACTGCCAGGTACGATAATTGAAAACCCACATCCCAAAGAAAATATGGGTTAAAACAAAGCAACGCAAATGCCGATGCAGCCAATGAATTATAAATAGATGCATTTTTAAAAAATAATTTTCCGGCAGTTATAAATGAAAACATTACTGCAGCCCTTAAAACAGAAGCCGATGCTCCGGTGAGGATTGAAAACAACCAAAGGCAACTTAAGATAATAACAGCCTGCAAAAATTTGTTTTTATTAATGAATGGAATTTTTGCAAACAACCATACCAGCATGATATAGATTAAACCAAGATGCATGCCGGATATAGCGATGATATGCACCACACCGGTATTGCTGTATGCCTGTACCAGGTCTTTATCTAAATCATTGGTATAACCAATTAAAAGCGCCCTTGTAATATCAAGTTGATCTTTACCGGCGCTTATATATTTTTCTAACACATCTAAAACATATTGGCGTGCAAAAAAAATAAATTGTTTAAACCTGCTTTTTGAAACAGGATAATTTTCTGTAACTTTTTGCCAGTCGCCGGTTTTTAAAAATACATTGTGCAGTATTCCCTGAAAGGCTGCATAGCGCTCATAGTTAAAACCTCCAGGGTTGCCTGAATTTTTTATTGCCTGTAGTTTTTTGTTGAAGATAATCTTGTCGCCGTAAGCTAAAGCCGGCATTGTACTGTCTTTTGAAAAATACAATATCAATTTTCCTTTGCAGGAAATATTTTTTCCATCTTTAATTATTGCTTCTACAAAACCATCAGCTTTATACGATTTTGTTTTTTCGGTTAGTGGTTCATTAATCCGTACCAGTAAGTAATTTTCCTGGTTGTAAAAATTACCATACCAATTTGTATCGTTGCGTATATTTTTTTGCCAGGTTATTAAAAACCCCAAACTAACCAACAACAATTGCAGTATTATACCATGCAGTACTTTTAATTTAAATTTTAACCGCTTTGGCAATAAATAAAAAAGATAAAATGAAATACTGAATGATATGAGTGAAACAACTATAAAAGATAACGACACTGTACAATACCACTGAATGATGATGCCTGTTATCAATGGAAGCAACAGCCTGATGAATGGGGCATTTTTCCAAAAGGGTATTTTATAAAACTGTTGCATTCAACAAAATAAAAAAACATATTTGCAATACAAATATGTTTTTACAGCGTTTGATGATTAAAAGAATGTTTATTTGCTAAGGTGCATGCTTCGTTCTTTATACAACTGGCGGAAATATGGATCTCTTAAATCTTTAATAAAGCGGATGGCTTCGCCGGTACTTTTCATTTCGGGGCCAAGCTCTTTATTTACACCGGGGAATTTATTAAACGAGAAAACCGGTTCTTTAATAGCAAAGCCGGTAAGCTTTTTATCGAAAGTAAAATCTTTTACTTTATTTACACCCAACATTATTTTAGTGGCAATATTTAAATATGGTATTTGATACGCTTTGGCAATAAAAGGTGTTGTGCGGCTAGCCCTTGGATTTGCTTCAATAACATATACATTACCATCTTTAATGGCAAATTGTATATTGATAAGCCCTTTTATCTGTAATGCCCTTGCAATTTTTTCTGCATACTCTTCCATGGTATGTACAATTAATGGCGATAGGTTAAACTGCGGCAACACTGCATTGCTATCTCCACTGTGTATGCCAGCCGGTTCAATATGTTCCATTACTCCCATTACATGAAAATCATCACCATCAAAAATTGCATCAATCTCTGCTTCCTGGCAGCGGTCGAGAAAATGATCAATTAAAATCTTATTGCCTGGTAAATGTTTTATTAAACTTAGTACTCCTTTTTCAAGATCTTCATCATTAATTACAATACGCATTCGCTGGCCACCTAAAACATAACTTGGCCTTATTAAAACCGGGTATCCAACTTCTTTGGCTACTTCAATAGCATCATCTGTATTATAGGCTGTTCCATATTTTGGATATGGAATTTCCAGTTCTTTAAGCATATCGCTAAACCTGCCCCTGTCTTCTGCAATATCCATACTATCGAAAGATGAGCCAATTATCTTTATTCCTTTTTCATGCAGGCGTTTGGCAAGTTTTAAAGCTGTTTGTCCGCCAAGCTGCACAATTACACCATAAGGATTTTCATGTTCTATTATTTCCCACAAATGTTCCCAAAACACCGGTTCAAAATAAAGTTTATCGGCAATATCAAAATCGGTTGATACCGTTTCGGGGTTACAGTTTACCATAATGGCTTCATATCCGGCTTCTTTAACCGCCAGCAAACCATGTACACAACAATAATCAAACTCAATACCCTGGCCTATTCTGTTAGGTCCGCTTCCTAAAACTATTATTTTCTTTTTATCAGAAACCAAACTTTCATTACTTACAATGTTACTTTCATTTGCAGGTTTTGTTTCAAAAGTAGAATAAAAATAAGGTGTCTTAGCTTCAAACTCTGCACTACAGGTATCTACCATTTTAAAAACACGGGTAAGCCCCATAGCTTTACGGCGTTCGTAAATTATTTCTGCATCTTCTTCTTTCATGATACGGATGATCTGTTCATCGCTAAATCCTAAATATTTTGCTTCTTTAAGTAAGTCATCGGGTAATGTTTTTAAACTATGTTGTGCAATTTGTTTTTCACAATCGCATATCTTTTGAATCTGGTAAATAAACCAGCGGTCAATTTTTGTGCTTTCGCAAATACGTTTTATACTGGCGCCTGCCATCAGCGCATCTTTAATCCTAAAAATTCTATCCCATTTAGGTGTTTTAATATATTCAATCAATTCATCGGCATGCATTAAACTTTTACCATAATAACCTAAACCAACTGCTTCATTCTCTAAACTCTGACAAGCTTTTTGTACTGCTTCTGCAAAGCTTCTTCCAATGCCCATCACTTCGCCAACACTTTTCATTTGAAAACCTAAAGTATCTTTTGCTCCTTTAAACTTATCAAAGTTCCAGCGGGGAATTTTTACAATTACATAATCGAGTGCTGGTTCAAAATAGGCAGATGTAGATTGAGTGATTTGGTTTTTTAATTCATCAAGGTTGAAACCTATGGCCAGTTTAGCGGCAATTTTTGCAATGGGGTAACCAGTGGCTTTGCTTGCCAATGCCGATGAACGGCTAACCCGTGGATTAATTTCCACTACAATAATTTCTTCGGTTTGCGGATTTAAAGCAAACTGCACATTACAGCCACCGGCAAAATTTCCCAAAGCCCTCATCATTTTTATAGCGGTATTACGCATTAGCTGATAAGCCGTATCGCTCAATGTCATTACCGGCGCCACTGTTATGGAATCGCCGGTATGAATACCCATGGGATCAAAATTTTCAACACCACAAATTATCACAACATTATCTGCATTATCTCTTAGCAATTCAAGTTCAAATTCTTTCCAGCCAAGCACAGCTTTTTCTACAAGTACTTCATGTATAGGGCTTGCAATTAAACCAGTATTTAATGCTTCATCTAATTCTTCTTTACAAAAAACTATACTGCCACCACTACCTCCTAATGTAAATGATGGCCGTAACACCAACGGAAAACCAATTTGCTGTGCAAATTCTTTTCCTTCTAAAAACGAATTGGCAATTTTTGCCGGACAAACCGGAATATCCATTTCTATCATCCACTGACGGAATTTTTCCCTGTCTTCGGCTTTATCAATTGCTTTTATATCAACACCAATTAATTTTACCTGATACTTTTCCCAAATGCCCAGTTCATCAACTTCTTTGCAAAGGTTTAATGCTGTTTGGCCACCCATAGTTGGTAGTACAGCATCTATCTTATTTTCATTTAAAATTTGTTCAATACTTTCTACAGTAAGAGGTAAAAGATAAACCCTGTCGGCCATCATTGGGTCGGTCATAATAGTAGCCGGGTTACTGTTTATCAGTATCACTTTCACTCCTTCTTCTCTTAAAGAACGGGCAGCTTGTGTTCCTGAATAGTCAAATTCGCAGGCCTGGCCTATAACTATTGGCCCCGAACCTATAATTAAAACCGATTTTATGGAATTATCTTTTGGCATAGTAATTAGCGCTAAAGTGGCGTGCAAAAGTAATTGTAAAAGATGTAAATAAAAAGCGCTTACCATATTTATAAAAATAAGCCCGTTCAATTGTCTTTACAATCAACAGTATGCCATCCATTTTACTTAAATATTTTTTGGAAATTTATTATATATCTATACAGCATTGCTCTTATATTTTAAATTTTACTGTTAGTGTGTTAAATTTGCAGTACTCATGATGATATTGAATACAACAAGGTTTTACAGGAATTTTATTTTCTTTTTTTTGTTTTTACTGATTTACCTGAATGCTGCCGCCCAGTTTTTTCCACCAAAAAATTATCCAAAAAACTATTTTATTTATCCTGTGCTGGCAAAAAAATCTTTGTCGGCTAACTTTGGCGAGCTGCGCCCTAATCATTTTCACATGGGCTTCGATTGCCGTACCGACCAACAGCAAAACAAAGAAGTGCTGGCAGCAGCTGAAGGATACATTGCCAAAGTAAAGATAGAATCATGGGGCTATGGTAAAGCTATTTATATTAATCATCCCAACGGACTAACAACAGTTTATGGACACCTGAACGATTTTTACCCTGAGTTAGAGAATTATGTAAAAGAACAACAGTATAAATTAAAAAGCTGGGCAGTTTATTTGAACATCCCAGCAAACCTGTTTCCGGTTACAAAAGGTATGTTTATTGCTTACAGCGGAAATGCCGGAGGTTCACAAGGGCCACACCTGCATTTTGAAATTAGGGATACCAAAACAGATAAAGTATTAAACCCTTCTATATTTGATTTTTCCATACCCGATCATATACCGCCTGATATATATAAACTGGCTGTGTACGACAGGTGTGTTAGTACTTATGAGCAAACCCCCAAAATTTATAAACTAAAAAAAATTAATGGTATATATGTAACAACGCCGGCAATAATAACTGTTAATACCGATAAAGTAAGTTTTGGTATAACCGCATTTGACCGATACAACGGATCGAACAACAAAAACGGGATTTACGAAACCGTTTTATATCATGATGATAAACCCATTGTTGGTTTTCAATTAGACAGTATAGGATATGATGAAACCCGTTATGTAAATGCCCATATTGATTATAAATACCGCAGCCATGGTGGTTCGTATATTGAACATGTTTCTAAACTGCCGGGCTATAACAACAGTGTTTATAAAACAACAGGAGGCAATGGTGTTATAAACCTGGAAGATAACAACAACCATAAAATAAGGCTCGATGTGAAAGATGCGTATGGCAATACTTCCATTGTAATGTTTACAATTAAACGAACGGCCGCCTTTGTTGAAAAACAAAAACCAGATTCGATAAACTATTTTCAAACACTTGCCTTTCATCCGGGTTTTTTAAACCTGTTTGAAAACAACAGCATTAGTTTTTATTTGCCCGAAAACTGTTTGTACGATTCAATCCGGTTTCAGTTTAAAGAAACAACATCCAACACCGGTTTTACCATTTACCAATTGCATAATACCAGTGTACCATTACATAGTTATTTTCCTATTACCATTAAGGCTGCATCAGATTTTCCCAACAAAATGGTTATGCATCGTTTTGCAAATGGTAAAAATGATTATGCCAAAGCAGAGCCTGTAAACTATGGCGGTGAAAACGGATGGTACCGGGCCAGTTTTAGGGAATTTGGAAATTTTCAATTGATGATTGACAGCATTGCGCCTGTGGTAACACCCATTGGTTTTAAAGATGGAATGGATTGTAGCAAACAAAAACATATTGTTTTTGTTGTTAAAGACAACACAGAGGAAATTAAAAACTTTACAGCCACATTAGATGGCAACTGGCTGCGGTTTACAAATGATAAAGGCCTTCGGTATATTTATGAGTTTGATGAAAAATGTACTGCAGGCGAACATGAATTAAAAATTGTTGTTGAAGACCAGGTGGGTAATATCACTGAAAAAAATTACACGTTTACAAGATAGAAATGGCTACACATTTAACCGAAGGCAAAAAAGCACCTGCATTTAAAGGAAAAGATCAAAACGGCAAACCTGTTTCGTTGGCAGATTATGCAGGCAAAAAATTAGTTTTATATTTTTATCCCCAGAATGATACACCAACTTGTACCATACAGGCATGTAATTTAAGAGACAATTTTAGCTTATTAAAAAAGAATGGATTTACAGTGTTGGGTGTTAGCCCGGATGAAGAAAAAAAGCATAAGAAATTTGAAACTAAATACAATCTTCCATTTACTTTAATTGCCGATGCAGAGCATACCATTATTGATAAATATGGTGTTTGGGGAGAAAAGCAATTGTACGGTAGAACCTATATGGGTTTGCAGCGTACTACTTTTTTGATTGATGAAAAAGGGATCATCCGCAAAATATTCTTAAAACCAAAAAGTAAAAACCATACCCAGGAAATTTTGGCCGCCTGGCTTGAAATTGAAAAATAAGGTTTACCATATAAAAGAAAACTCCTGGCTGGCAAAAATTGCTGCAAAAAAATTAAATACAAAAAATGTAGCTATGGTTTTAGGCAAAACCATACACTTGTACAATACAAGCAGGGAAGAATTTATGGCCAATGAAAAATGGTTTAAACATGAGTTATGCCATATCAGGCAATTTAAACAACATGGATATTTTGGTTTTATTGTAAAGTATCTTTATGAGAGTATGAAAAAAGGTTACTATCATAACAGATACGAAGTGGAAGCAAGAGAAGCAGAGGAATTATAACACCCACTCCACATCTCCAAAATCAAAAACTCTTTCTATTGCATCAACAGTTATTAACTGGCCAGTTGCTGTTACTTCTTTTACCACTGTTTCAAAAATTGCTCCTGCTTTTTTTAGCGTTACCAAATGATTTAATTTATATAAATGTTCGTTGTAGATGGTAATGGTTGAGTCGTTTTTTTTAAGGCAGGTTAATTTTTTCATCAATATGCCTTGCAGTATTTTAGCCAGCTCAATTACATCAAAATCTTTTCCTGTAATTTGTTTAAGCGATACCGGGTTGCTAATTAAGTTTGTATATTTTGTTTGGTTAATATTAATACCAATTCCCACAACTGCCCATTTCCAAGTCTCACCTTGTATTACATTTTCAATAAGTATTCCGCCTGCCTTTCTGTCACGCCAATACAAATCATTAGGCCATTTTATTTTTGTTTCATCGCCGGCATAGCCGTTAAAAAAATCAAAACATGCCAGTGCTACAGCCGCATTTACCTGAAACTGATTATTAAATTGTAATCGGCCCGGCTCTACAACAAGGCTAAGCGCTATATTCTTATCTTTCTCACCTTTCCAGGCTTTACCACGCTGCCCTTTTCCTGCAGTTTGTTCCCTGGCAAACCAGGCCATTCCATGTTTAGCCAAACCGGCACGAACCTGGTTCATGGCATAAATGTTGGTACTATCAACAGTATCTAATAAATTAAAAAAACTCTCTGAATCCATTACAAAGCAAATGACAAAGAAGTGTTACTTTTGCCAATCATTGCAAGCTACAAGCCAGTTTTAATAAAAACAATAATAAAACCGGGTTGTTATCAAAATAAAGATTAAAATAAAAGCAGATTTGACTAATTTAAACGCATTAAAAACCCGTAAAAAAAGCAGTACAGTACGGTTAACAAA
>DAOLYC010000077.1:0-8761 GCA_035425605.1 Ferruginibacter sp. | reverse complement strand
ATTGAAGAAAGCAGTAAACTGGATTATGAAAACCTGATGAAAGGTTATGAAGAAGTGAAATCTTTTTTTCCAGAACCTCAATATTGGATAAGCATGGTTCATGGAAAACAAAAAGCCGAAGAAAAATACACAAATATGCAGCGTTTTATTAGTGGCGATACACAACTAATGGTTAGTACAACTGTTATTGAAGTTGGGGTAAATGTGCCCAATGCAAGTGTAATGGTTATTGAAAGTGCCGAAAAATTCGGATTATCTCAATTACATCAACTACGGGGCAGGGTAGGCAGGGGTGCCGAAAAAAGTTTTTGCATTTTATTAACGGGTCCCAAAATATCAAATGATGCCAGGGAAAGGTTAAAGGTGTTGGTGCAAACCAACGATGGTTTTAAGATAGCAGAAAAAGACCTGGAAATACGAGGGCCCGGCGATATTGACGGTACCAGGCAAAGTGGGATAATAAATTTTAAGTTAGCAAACATAATACAGGATAAAGTTATATTAGAAGCGGCACGTTCGCTTGCCGAAAACATATTACTTACCGATCCCGATATAGTTTTGCCCGAAAACCTGCCTTTGAAAAACTTTTTACAAACACAAAACAATAAAACGGCATGGAGTAAAATTTCGTAATTGATTATAACAGTTTATTGCAAAACAAAACAACTATTTTTAAGTTTTAATTCAGTATTTTGTATAAAAGAACATATTTGAAAACCGCTTTACAAATCATGCGCCCTTTACTTTTAGTGATAACAGCTATTTTATTACTACAGTGCACTTATGCACAAATGGAATTCATTCAAAATAAAGGACAATGGGATAGCCGGGTGCAATACCGTGGAGATTTTTCAACTGGGTCATTTTATCTGGAAAAGGATGGTTTTACTGTTGCACTTCATAACCCCGATGATTTAAAAAATGTATCGGCCCAAATGCACGGGCATGGTGTAACACAGGCAACAGTGCCACAACCTGTTGTGTTACGTTCTCATGCATATAAAGTAAAATTTTTAGCTGCTAATGATTTTGCAGCTTCCATACCTGATAAGATACAGGATTACCACACAAATTATTTTATAGGCAACGACCCTAAAAAATGGGCGGCAGATTGTAAAATTGCACAAGCAGTTACTTATCAAAATGTATATCCCAATATTGATGTGAGATATTACAGCGATGCCGGTAAAATGAAATACGATATTGTTGTTCATCCCGGAGGCAATATAAATGCCATTGCAATGCAATATACTGGTACAGAAAATGTACAGGTAAAAAATAAGGAACTCATTATTAATACATCAGTTGGCAGTGTTAAAGAATTATACCCATATAGTTATCAGGTGCAGCAAGGCAGTAAAAACGATATTGATTGTAAATATGTTGTAAAAAATAATGTCGTACGATTTAAGGTGGGCAGTTACGATAAAAATACAACAGTAGTAATTGACCCAACTTTAATATTTTCTACTTTTACCGGAAGTACAGCCGATAATTGGGGATATACGGCAACACCGGCACCGGATGGAAGTTTTTATGCTGGAGGCATTGCTTTCGGTACCGGATACCCGGTATCACCAGGTGCATACCAAACTGTTTATGGAGGTGGAGGACAGGAAGATAATAATGGACCCTATGATATTGCCATCATAAAATTTTCTTCTAACGGTGCTAATCGGCTATTTGCAACCTATCTGGGCGGCTCAGGTAATGAACAACCTCATAGTATGATATGCGATGCACAAGGCAATTTAATAGTAGCAGGTCGTTCATCATCTAATAATTTTCCGGGTACGCCATTAAAAGCTGGTAATAGAACAGATTATGATATTATCATAGCAAAACTTTCGGCCAATGGCTCAGCAAATTTGGGCTCTGTACGGATTGGAGGCAGTGCCAATGATGGAGTAAACATTCGTGGTAAATATATTGCTCCCTTTGGGCCAGATGCGTTAAGGCGTAATTATGGCGATGATGCACGAAGTGAAGTTATGTTAGATGCTGCAGGAAATATATTGTTAGCATCATGCACTCAATCATCAGATTTTCCTGTAACGGCAGGAGTTTTACAAACAGCATTTAATAATGGCCCCGGTTCAGGTTATCAAGATGGAGTTATACTAAAATACAATTCAAACCTTTCAAGCCTTTTATTTGCTACATATTTTGGTGGTAACGGCCTGGATGCATGTTTTGTATTAGCACAAAATCCTATAACTGGTAATATATACGTAGCAGGTGGTACTACCAGTACTAATTTGCCAGGTATTAAAGTGGGTGTAATGCAACCAAATTATGGCGGAGGCATTACAGATGGTTTTGTAACGGAAATAAACGCTACTGGTACTACCATCATTAATACAACCTACCAGGGAACAAGTGGTAACGACCTTGTTTATGGTATTGAATTTGATAACCTGGGTTTTCCGTATATAATGGGTACAACTACCGGAAACTGGCCTGTTATAAATGCAGGGGTTAGTAATGCTGGCGCTAAACAGTTTATAAGTAAATTACAACCTAACTTGTCGGGGTATGTTTATTCTACAGTGTTTGGTACCAACACTGGGCCTTCGGGGCCACCCAACCTTTCTCCCATTGCTTTTTTGGTTGACCGTTGTCAGAATGTTTATGTTTCTGGTTGGGGTGGAGGTATTAATAATACTCAGGGCTACCCAACTGCAGGTACATTAGGAATGCCCGAAGTAAATCCCTTACCAAATTTACCTGCGGCCGATGGTAGCGATTTTTATTTTTTTGTATTAGAAAAAAATGCTCAGAGCCAGCTTTTTGGATCGCACTTTGGGCATAACGGAGGCCTAATTGGGGATCATGTTGATGGAGGAACAAGCAGGTTTGATAATAATGGAATTGTTTACCAGGCATTATGTTCCTGTAATGATGTGGGCGGGCCATTTCCTACAACACCTGGTGTTTGGAGCAGAACAAATAATTCAGTTAATTGTAACGAAGCAGCTGTAAAAATTGAAATGAATTTTGCAGGCATTGGCGCCAGTGTAAAAGCCACTGTTGATGGTGTGGTTGATACAGTTGGTTGTGTACCTTTAACTATCACTTTTACCGATACGCTGGCTAAAGGTAAAATGTATATATGGGATTATGGTGATGGTTCGCCTAAAACAGATACCACATTTGCACCTAATAATACAGTGTCGCATACTTATACACAGGTAGGTACTTTTTTGCTAACATTGATTTCTATTGACTCTGCAACCTGTAATATATCTGATACAGCATACGTAAATGTAAAAGTGGGTAATAATATAATAAATACCGATTTTGCTTTTATAAAATTAGATTCATGTAACAGTTTGCGATACCAGTTTACAAACCTTACAACAGCTACGGTACCAAATTATACAAACAAAACTTTTACCTGGGATTTTGGAGATGGCTCGGCTAAAGTACAAACAGGGTTTGTTCCGGTTATACATACATTCCCATCTACCGGAAGTTATATCGTTACTTTAATTGCCGATGATACAACTTTTTGTAATTCGCCAGATACGGCTGTTAAAACTTTACGCATAAGCCCCAATGTAAAAGCAGCTTTTGCCACACCCGACAAAGGTTGTGTACCTTATACAGCAACATTTGATAACTTATCGCTTGGCGGTACTGATTTTATATGGGATTTTGGCGATGGTACTTTTTCAACTGATTTTGAACCTACCCATGTTTACAGTCAAACAGGTACATATAATGTAAGGCTTATTGCCATTGATACCAGTACTTGTAACAAGGTAGATACCGCAGCTTATTTTACCATTGTTGTTCATCCAATACCAACAGCAAATTTCTCCTGGACACCCAATCCTCCAATAGAAAATACAATTACTCGTTTTACAAACTTATCAATTGGCGCCACCAGATATTTATGGGATTTTGGTGATGGAGAAAACTCTACAGATGTTAATCCAACTCATCAATATAATGCTACCGGTACATATAAAGCAACATTATATGCATTTAATATAGCCGATTGCCCAGATAGTATAACGCTGGATGTTCCAATTATAATAAAACCTTTGCTGGATGTGCCTAATGCGTTTACACCCGGCCGTTTTGGAATAAATGCTGTTATAAAAGTTCAGGGTTTTGGAATTGGAAAAATGAATTGGAAAATATATAATCGTTGGGGGCAAGTGGTTTTTGCAACTGAAAATCGCAACCAGGGATGGGATGGCACTTTTAAAGGTGCATTACAACCAATGGATGTTTATACTTATACGCTGGATGTGGAGTTTACAGATGGCGTTAAATTACGTAAGACAGGAGATATTAACCTGCTGCGATAAATTTTATTTTAGGTACCTGTATTTGAAAATGTATAATGATGAGAAGGCTGAAAAAAGTATTATTAGTGTTAATAGTGAGCCTGCATATAAATATATTTATGCAAGCACAGGATTTACATTTTTCTCAGTTCTTCAATTCGCCACTAACAACCAACCCTGCCAATACAGGTTTTATACCCGATGCTGATTATAGAATTGGCGCAAATTATCGCAATCAATGGAGTTCGGTTATGACGGTTCCTTACAGAACCATCAGCATATTTGGCGATGCACAGGTTTTTAGAAACAAATTAGAAAACGGATGGTTGGGAGTTGGCGCATTGGTGCTTAGCGATAAAGCAGGCAGTGGAAGTCTAACAAGTACAAAAATTTATGGTTCGGTAGCTTATCATCAAATGCTGGGTTTAAGCAGTTTAATTTCTGCAGGCTTTAATATTGGCTGGGCAAATAAGCGAATTGATCAAACCAAATTAAAATATCCCGATCAGTTTGATGGAAAATTTTTCGATGGAAATTTGCCTACATCTGTGGTACTTACTAATAATAATGTTAGTTATTTAGATGTACAGGCAGGTATGAATTATGCCTACTTTCCACATGAGAATATTTATATAAATGCAGGTTATTCCATTCAGCATGTAAATCGGCCTAAGGAAACTTTTTTTGCAGATAACTCTAACAATGGCCGAATACCTTTTAGGCATACAGCCTTTTTAAATGCAATTTTAAAAGTTAATGACAGGGTGATTGTAAATCCCAATGCTTATTTCTCAACACAGGCACTTGCAACAGAATTAGTGTTTGGTATCAATGGAAATTACAACCTAAGTGAATTTGGCGAAAAACAATTGCTTGCCGGTATTTATTACCGTCTTGGCGATGCGTTAGTACCCATGCTGGGTTTCGAAATAAAAAATATACAGTTTGCATTTAGTTATGATGTAACACTTTCTTCACTTAGTAAATTTAACGGCTATCGAGGCGCTAGCGAATTCAGTATAATAAAAAAAGGATTTTATCCAGATAATGTTGACAGGCAGTCTATTTGCCCTAAATTTTAATTAGCATTTAATTGGGTATAATGATTAAGTTTTTTTCATTACAATATTTACTGTTCTTCTTTTTTCAAAATAGAATTTCAATTTTATCAACTCATTATTTTACCCGAATTTTGAACAAAAAATAATACATGCATACTACTGCAGAGTTAAACAATAGTGCATTACTTCATATTGAATCGTTTAAAAAAATTTCTGGCGATACCAATGTTTTAGTTGATAAAGAAAGTCTGGCAGCTTATGATCACGATGAAACAGAAAATCTTCATTTTTTACCAGATATAGTTATTAAGCCCCGTTCTGCTGCAGAAATAAGCGCCATCATGAAAATATGTAATGAATTTAAAATTCCTGTTACACCACGGGGCGCAGGCACGGGTTTAAGTGGCGGAGCTTTGCCTCATCTGGGTGGCGTGTTACTTTCAATGGAACGTATGAATGCTATTTTGGAAATAGACGAACGCAATTTGCAGGTTACTACAGAGCCCGGTGTTATTACCGAAGTATTGCAAAATGCCGTTAAAGAAAAAGGATTGTTTTATCCACCCGATCCCAGCAGCAGGGGCAGTTGTTTTATTGGTGGTAACATTGCAGAAAACAGTGGTGGTCCTAAAGCCGTAAAATATGGAGTGGTTAAAGATTATGTAATTAACCTGGAAGTTGTTTTACCAACTGGTGATATAATATGGACTGGAGCTAATGTGTTAAAAAATTCTACAGGATATAATTTAACACAATTAATTGTTGGCAGTGAAGGAACTTTGGGAGTAGTTACAAAAATTGTATTAAAGCTCCTGCCATTTCCAAAATACGATTTGCTAATGCTGGTGCCTTTTAATTCTTTGGAGAAAGCAGGCGAAGCAGTTAGTGCAATTTTTAGAGCAGGATTTACGCCAAGCGCTATGGAATTGGTAGAAATAAACGCTTTAAAGATTGTAAGTAGCTTTGTTGATAGCACAGTGGTGCCGGTAACTGATGAAATGGAAGCTCATTTAATAATTGAAGTTGATGGCAACCACCAGGAAACATTGATGAAAGAAATGGAAGCTATATCGGAACTTTTGGTTGAGTTTGATTGTGGTGATGTTTTTTTTGCTGATGACGAACAACAAAAAGCAGAGCTTTGGAAATTACGCAGGCGTGTGGCCGAAGCTGTAAAAATAAATGGATATACCATTGAAGAAGATACAGTGGTGCCAAGAGCCGAATTGCCAGCATTGATACGTGGTGTAAAAGCTTTAGGCAAAGAATTTGAATTTGATGTGGTATGTTATGGCCATGCAGGCGATGGTAATTTGCACATTCGTATAAAAAAGCCTGGTAGTATTTACAGTTTAAATAACAAAGAAGTTATACCGGCTTTAAAGGCATTGTTTAAACTGGTAAAATCATTGGGAGGTACCATCAGTGGCGAACATGGTATTGGATTGATACAAAAAGAATACATGGATATTGTATTTGATGATGCCAATTTGCAACTAATGAAAGGGATTAAAAAAATATTTGATCCCAATAATATTTTAAACAGCGGCAAAATTTTTGATAGCTGATTAAACTATATAAATTTTATCAACTCAAATAAAAAAAATAAATACACATAACATGAGCCATAAAATTTTGAGCAATTTTATATCAAAAGCGATGAAAATTTTATGACAAATAGCAAATAACCTCAAGAAACCAAGAAGCATCTACACATGAAAAAAGCAATTTTAGTTTTTGTATTAATTAGTAGTTTTTTTATATCAAAAGCGCAGGATGAAAGTGAAAACACTACTGAAACAAAAGGAAAGTTTAAGAAAGAGAACTTATTCACAGGAGGAGGCGCCATCGTTTCTGTTGGTAGTTATTCATCTGTTTTAGGTGCAAGCCCTGTTTTAGGTTATAGTATTACCAAATGGCTTGATGCCGGCATTGTTTTTAATTTTACGTACGCAGCATCCCGTGCAGTTTATTACGATCCATATTCTAACAGGTACCTGGTAAGCGACGATAAATCACGACAAACTGTATTAGGCCCTGGTGTTTTTGCAAGATTCTACCCTTTAAAGTTTTTATTTATTAATGTTCAAACAGAACAAAATTTTATTACCGATAAAACAATTTATGCCAATGGCCCCAATGTAAAAGATAAGTATGCTGCTACAAGCCTGTTGTTGGGCATTGGTTATGCAGCCGGCAGGCAGGGCATAGGTGATATTTATTATTATATTTCTATAATGGGCGATTTTTCGGGAAATAAAAATTCACCTTATGTTGGTATTTCCGAAAGTGGTAATGCAGTTATTACTCCTATATTTAAGGCTGGGTTACAAATACCTTTGTTTCAGGGAAGAAAGTACAGGTAAAAATTACAGGTAATTCAATATTTCATCTGCTTGCTTTAGTACTACAAGTTTATCTGCTACTGTGTTGTACAAAAAACCTTCATCTTCCATTGTCTTTATAAAAGCAAAAAGCTTATCATAAAAACCGGCAGTATTCAAAATAAATATTTTTTTATTGTGGATGTTAAGTTGGTTCCAGGTAAGCATTTCAAAAAATTCATCCATGGTTCCATAACCGCCGGGTAATATGATGGCTGCATTGCATTTTTCGTATAGCATCTTTTTACGGGTATGCATATTCTCTACTATGATGAGTTCAGTAATGCCGTTGTGATGCTGTTCAATCTCTTTTAAAATTTCGGGAATTATGCCAACAACCTTACCGTTTTTTTCCAATACGGCATTTGATATGGCGCCCATTATTCCTTTATTGCCGCCTCCATAAATCAAGTTTATCTTTTTTGATGCAAGTAACTGGCCTAATACTTTTGCTTCTTTTACAAATAAAGGATTGCTGCCATTTTTTGAGCCACAAAAAACCGCCACAGAATTAATACGCATAATTTAATTGGATATTTACAGGCAAAGACACGATATTTTCTTTATTTTTCAGTATTAATTTTACATAATCAATTTATATGTCTCCATTTTTGTTGTTCTCATTTGTTATTGGGTATTTTATTTTGTTGCTTATTGTAGCGTATTTCACATCAAAAAATTCAAATAACGATTCATTCTTTATTGGCAATCGTAAAAGTAACTGGATGCTCGTGGCATTTGGCATGATTGGAACATCGCTAAGCGGCGTAACATTTGTGAGTGTGCCAGGTACTGTAGGCGATTTTTCGGGTGAAGCTTTTAAAGGATTTGGATATTTTCAGGTAGTAATCGGTTATTTTATAGGCTATTTTGTAATTGCTTATGTGTTGCTGCCACTGTATTACAGGCTTGGGTTAACTTCAATTTATAATTACCTGCACGATAGGTTTGGGTTCTTTTCTTATAAAACAGGCTCTTTGTTTTTTATCATTTCCAGAACTATTGGAGCTACAGCAAG
>DAOLYC010000076.1:0-8906 GCA_035425605.1 Ferruginibacter sp. | reverse complement strand
ATTGGCTTTGCCGTGTTTGTTTTTATCTTTGGTAAAAGCATCTTTATTGGCGCCAGCATTTTTTTCTGCCTTGTTTTTTATGGCATCTGCTGCTGCAATATTTTGTTGTACATCACTATGTTCATCTGTATTTTTTGTTGATATGGTTTTGGTGGTTATCGTTTCTTTTTGAGGTGGTATGGTTTTCACTTTATTATTACCAGCTACCTCCATATCAACAGCCGGAGCTAAGAAACTGTTTTTATATATGGAAACGCATACCCAGGTTACAATACCCAGCAATACTGCGGCTGCAGCAATTCTCCACCATTTAAAGCTAACAACCCGTCCATTTTCGTTCCTGTACAACATTTGCTTATCAGCAAATACAATAGTCATGTCAGGTTCAAGTTTTGTTTGTTGCAGTATATCCCATTCGGTTTGTACTGTTTTGTCTGATGCTAACAAAACTTCAACTGTTTGTTTATCGGCCGTTGTTAATTCATCATCGGCATATAATAGCAAATTTTCCTGCAAAACTGTAGTATCCTCACTTCTATATAACCATTCTTTTTTAACTAATACAATTTCATCAGCTTTAACAACTGCCTGTTGCAATACCTGTAATTCTATATTTAAATCGGGATTTGCCAGTACAAATTCATCAACAGCTTTCCTGTCTGCTGCAGATAATTCATTATCTACATACAGTAAGAAAAAAGTTTCGTAATTATATCTGGTTATTTGCATCATTTATTTTTAATCATACTTCCCTGTTTTTACTTTACAGTAATGGAAGAAATTTTAAATTACATTTTCGGGGCTTACAATATATTCTCTTAAATGTAACCTGGCCCGGTGTAAATAAACTTTTACCTGGCTTTCATTTAGCCCGGTTATCTGCCCTATTTCTTCGTAACTGTACCCTTCATAATCTTTTAATAAAACCAGGCTTCTTTGCTGATCACTTAATTTTGCCAATGCTTCATTTAATATCCTTTTTGTATCGTGCTTTGTATAGCTAATACCACTTGCATTTTCCTTAAACACTTCTTGTAAAACAATCCTTTTGTTTTTTCTTAAATGGTCAATCATTTGGTTGTAAGCAATGGTAAATAAATAATTCTTACTTCGGTCAACATCTACTTTGTGCCTGTTTATCCATAGTTTTTCAAATGCACCCTGCACTACGTCTTTTGCGTCCTCGTTATGCCGCAAATTTTTGAGTATAAAGCGGTACACATTATCTGCATACAGGTTTACGCATTCATTATATTCTCTCTCCGTCATACAGTTTGGGGTGGTTAAATTACCTCATTAGTGGTTTATTTATGTGTATAATACGAAGGTGGAGATTAAAATGTTACAGAAAATGAAAAAACTTATTTCAGCCTTATATTTCTCTATAACTTATCCAATAATGGGTGCGGCATTTTGCTTAATTTTACAACTTATTAATAATTACTACTTATGAATGAGAATTTTGTAAGCCGTATTGCCGGCGAACTTAATGAAATTGAAACAGCAGGCTTGTATAAAAAAGAAAGGATCATCAGCAGCGAACAAGGCGCTGAAATTATAGTAAACGGTAAAACTGTTTTAAACTTTTGCGCTAATAATTACCTGGGTCTTTCGTCTCATCCAAAAGTAGTGGCAGCAGCAAAAAAATATGTTGACCTGCGTGGTTATGGTATGAGTAGTGTGCGCTTTATCTGCGGAACGCAGGATATACACAAAGAGCTGGAACAAAAACTGGCCACATTTTTAGGCACCCAGGATACCATCTTATATGCTGCAGCTTTTGATGCCAATGGAGGTGTATTTGAACCACTTTTTGGAGAAGCGGATGCAATTATTTCCGATACATTAAATCATGCATCAATTATAGATGGCGTTCGTTTGTGTAAAGCACAACGTTACCGGTATATTCATAATGATATGGCCGACCTGGAAGCAAAACTTAAAGAAACGGCTCATTTACGTAGCCGAATAATTGTAACCGACGGAAGTTTTAGCATGGATGGCACCATTGCTCAATTAGATAAAATCTGCGATTTGGCTGATAGGTACGATGCCATTGTTATGATTGACGAATGCCATAGCAGCGGTTTTTTAGGTAAAACTGGAAGAGGTACGCATGAATACCGGAATGTAATGGGCAGGATTGATATTATTACCGGCACTTTAGGTAAAGCGCTTGGCGGTGCCAGTGGAGGTTTTACAAGCGGCCGTAAAGAAATAATTGAAATGTTGCGGCAGCGCAGTCGTCCGTACTTGTTCAGCAATACAGTTGCTCCCAGTATTGTAGGCGCATCTATTGCCGTGTTGGATATGCTGAGCGAAACAACAGAACTGAGAGATAAGCTTGAAGAAAACACACAATACTTTAGATTAAAAATGACAGCAGCAGGATTTGATATTAAACCCGGCGACCATCCCATTGTACCCATTATGTTATATGATGCTGTGTTGGCACAAAATTTTGCATCAAAGCTTTTAGACGAAGGAATTTATGTCATTGGATTTTTCTTTCCGGTGGTAGCTAAAGGCCAGGCAAGAATAAGAGTACAACTTAGTGCAGCGCACGAAAAAAGGCATTTAGATAAAGCCATAGAAGCATTTACAAAAATTGGTAAAGAATTGGGTGTATTGAAATGATTATTTAAACCAATTTATTAAAATTATTTGTGGTTAGGGTTTGTAAAAATTAGCTGGTTACAAAAAAAATTATATGTCGGAACAGTCGCAAATATTTAAAGCCAAAAGCACCATTAAGGTTGCCGATCTTGAGCATAGGCGTAAAATAAACTTCAATATTGGAAAGTATAATGCGGTGGTGCCAAAAGGTAAAGAGCAGTTTGCCAATGTACATGTAGCCCGTGAAAGAGCTAAAAATATAAAATGGCGGGCCATTGAAACGTTGGATAAGCAACTGGAAGAATTTGAACTAAATTTTACCAAACGTGGCGGCAAGGTTATATGGGCCGAAAACAGCAATCAGGCAATTGAAGAAATACTGAAGATTTGCAAAGAGAAAAACTGTAAAACTTTGGTAAAGAGTAAAAGCATGGTTACCGAAGAAATACACCTGAATGATGCATTAGAACAAAATGGTATTGAAAGCGTGGAAACAGACCTGGGTGAATATATTCAGCAATTAGATGGCGAACCTCCATATCATATCGTTACACCAGCCATGCATAAAAGCAAGGAAGATGTAGCTAAACTATTTAATAAAAAATTGGGCACTCCTGTTAGTCTTACTCCTGAAGAGATGACGCAGGTGGCCCGTAATATTTTACGGGATAAATATGTACAGGCCGAAGTTGGTGTTACCGGTGCCAATTTTATAATAAGTGATATTGGCGGTATTGCCATAACAGAAAATGAAGGCAATGCAAGATTAAGTTGTGGTTTCCCTAAAACACATATTGTAATTGTTGGTATCGAAAAAATGATTCCGTCCATTACCGATTTGGGATTGTTTTGGCCATTGCTTTCAACTTTTGGTACCGGGCAAAAAATAACTGTGTATAATACCATTGTAACAGGACCAAAACAGGAAACAGAAAGTGACGGCCCCGAAGAAATGTATGTAATCTTATTAGATAATAACCGCACTAATATTTTACTAAATGCAAAACAAAGAGAAAGTTTGTATTGCATACGATGTGGCGCTTGTTTAAATGCCTGCCCTATTTATAAAAATATTGGAGGCCATGCCTATGGCGCCACTTACAGTGGGCCAATTGGATCAATAATTACACCGCACTTACAAGGCATGGATGAGTTTAAGCACCTAAGTTTTGCATCAACACTTTGCGGTAATTGTACCGAAGTGTGTGCAGTAAAAATAAACCTGCACGAACTGCTGCTCGAAAACAGGAAAGAATCGGTAGAAGAAGGAATGACAAGTTTTTCTGAAAGAATGGCCTGGAAAGTATGGAAACTGGCTAGTTTAAAAAGAAGCATGATGAATTTAGGAAACGGTAACTTAAAAAACAAAGTGGTAAATGGTATGTTTAAAGGATGGAATAAAAGAAGAGGCGACCTGCATTTTAGCCAAAAAACCTTTAACCAGCTTTGGAAAGAACGAAATAAAAATTGAACTAAAAAATAAAAAGGTTTCACCAAGGTGAAACTTTTTTTATTTTACCAAAACATGTTATTAATCTATTCGCATACCTGCACTGCAAGATTAAAGTATATCTGTTCTTTTATTTTTAAAGAGCTGATGGGAATTGATATAAAATTTACAGTTGATTCTGAAAAACTAAGAACACACGATGGCCCCAAAATAAATTACAGCGATTCAACAATTGTTGCCAATGAATTTTTTCTCCGTAACCATCCGCTCCTTTTTGAGGATAAAATACAAAAACAAAATACAGATTGCTTTACACTGAATAACTATAAAGCCTTTTTTAAAACAGAAAATTGCGATTTTTCTTTTGATATACTTGCTGCTTCGTTTTATTTAATTAGCCGTTACGAAGAATACCTGCCACATGAAAAAGATATGTATGGACGCTATGATTTTGCATGTTCATTAGCCAGTAAAGAAGGCTTTTTGGATTTGCCTTTGATTAATATATGGAGCCAGCTTTTAGCCGAATGTTTAAAAAAGAAATTCCCAACTCTCAATTTTCAATACTCAACTTTCAACTATCTGCCTACATACGATATTGATATCGCCTATTCATACAAGCACAAAGGATTAACAAGAAATATTGGAGGCTTTTTAAAAAATCCTTCCTGGGATAGAATAAAAGTTTTAACAGACAATATGCAAGATCCTTTTGACTGTTACGGCTGGCTTAACCAACTTCATAAACAAAATAAATTACAACCTGTTTACTTTTTTCTTGTGCCCGAAAAAAACAGCAGGTTCGATAAAAACATACTTCCGCATAAGGATATCATGTGGAGACTCGTACATCATCATGCGCAAAAATATCGTATAGGCCTGCATCCATCCTGGCAAAGCGGCGATAACAATTCATTACTAAAAAAAGAAAAAAAACTGCTTGAAGCAATGACTGATAATGACCAGTTAGTTATTACCCAATCTCGCCAACATTATATACGCTTTAACTTACCCGAAGGATATCAACGATTGATTGCTGCCGGCATAACTGATGACTATTCGATGGGTTACGGCAGCGTTAACGGTTTCAGGGCTTCGGTGGCATCTTCATTTTACTGGTATGATCTTGAAAAAGATAAACAAACTACATTACACATACATCCCTTTTGTTTTATGGATGCCAATTCTTTTTATGAACAAAAACAAGACTCCTACAATACTTATAAAGAGTTGATGCATTACTTAACAATTTGCAAAATGGTTAATGGAAACCTTATTACCATCTGGCATAATAATTTTTTAGGCACTGCAAAAGCATTTAATGGATGGAAAGAAATATATGAACAGTTTATTGCTCAGGTTCAGCAATAATTTTTTTCTGTTGCTTCCTGATGCTGTAATTAACCAGGAACACTCCCAACAGTGTAACAACAGACCCCCACATGATATAAACCGTAAGTTTTTCATTTAGCAAAAGGGCTGCAATAATCATAGCCACCAGTGGATTAATGTAAGCATAAAGCGAAGCAATAGCCACCGGTAGTTTTTTCATAGAATAAATAAAGGCTACAAAACTTAATATAGACCCCATAATAACCAGGTAAACAATAGCCAGCCAGGATTTACCTGTTATTGCTTGTAATGGAATTGTTTGCCCGGTGATGTTTGCAAAAAAATACAGTATAACAGCGCTAATTAGCATTTGCCAACCCATTGCATAATAAGGATTCATTTTTATACTATACCTTGTTAAAACAAGTGTACCAACACTCCAGCTTAGCATGGCAATAATTGAAAGCACGATGCCAAATAAATACCCATTGGGTTGATGATTAAAAGCTGATTCGTAAAATACGATACCGATGCCAGTTAATCCCAAAAGTAAACCTGTAAATGTAAGTGGGGTTTGTTTTCGGTTTTTAAATACAACCATTTCAATTATTACTACGCATAAAGGATATAATGCGCCAATCAATGCACTTAATCCTGTTGGGATATACGCCAGGCTCCAAGTGCTTAATCCATTTGCAAAAACAAACATCAGCAAACCTAAAATTACCAACCAGCCAAACTGCTTAAGATTAGGAAACGGCAACTTTTTATACAACATAAAAAATAGCACAAAACAAGCTCCTCCCGCCAATTGACGGATGAAAGCCATTTGCAAAGCAGGAACACCAGAAATGCCAATCTTACTGGCAACCCATGTTGTACCCCATACCACCGATGTAATGCACAATGCCAAATAGCCACCGGTTTTTCCTTTAGGCAATTGTTTGCCGGTAATCATTTTTATAAAGTATTAATGTTTAAAATGCCGCTGGCCGGTAAGTACCATTGCTAAATTATTTTCTTTGCAGTAAGTAATTGAATCTTTATCCCTGATTGAACCTCCGGGTTGTATAAAAGCATTAATACCTGCAGCATGGGCTATTTTTACACAATCATCGAAAGGAAAAAATGCATCGCTTGCCAATGCAGCGCCACTTAAATCAAGATCAAACTGTTTTGCTTTTTCAATTGATTGACGCAATGCATCAATACGGCTAGTTTGACCACAGCCTTTACCAAACAATTGTTTGTTTTTTACCAGGGCAATGGCATTACTTTTTAAATGTTTACAAACAATATTGGCAAAGATTAAGTCTTCTTTTTCGGCTGATGTTGTTTCCCTTCCGCCTTCTTCTTTCCAATCAATAAAATTACCCTCATCATTCTGTTGCAAAAGAATTCCGTTTAAAACAGATTTGTATTGGTGGGTTGTTGTGAATTTTGTTTTTTGCTGTAATAGTATCCGGTTCTTCTTAGATTTTAATATTTCCAAAGCGTTTGCATCAAAAGCTGGTGCAACCAACACTTCAAAAAATATTTCGTTGATGGCTTGGGCAGTTACCATGTCGATGGTACTATTACAAACCAATACACCACCAAAAGCGCTTTCTGCATCGCCTGCCAATGCTGCATCCCAGGCTTCTTTAGCTGTTTGTCTTGCTGCAATACCACATACATTGGTATGTTTAATAATAGCAAATGTTGTATCATCAAAATCTCCAATTATTTGTACCGCTGCATCCACATCTACCAGGTTGTTATACGATAATTCTTTACCGTTCAGCTTATCAAATAGTTCATAAAGGTTTCCATAAAATTCTCCCTGTTGATGTGGGTTTTCGCCATAACGTAAAACCGACTTCTCTTTATTGAATGGGTTTACAAAATCAGTTTGGTTAAAATAGTTTGAAATGGCAAGGTCGTAACCGGTACATACATCAAAGGCTTTAATGGCAAACAGCCTGCGTTGTTGTAATGTTGTTTCTCCCTGTTGGGTTTTCAAAATATTTTCCAGCAGGCTGTAATCTTTTTTTGCAGCTACCACAACCACCGAAGAATGGTTTTTTGCAGCGGCACGTATCATGGATGGGCCTCCTATGTCAATTTTTTCAATAATCAATGTTTCATCCAAAGCTGCTCCGGTTGTAACCGCTTTTTGTTTTTGCTCTGCTACCGTAGCTTCAAAAGGATACAAATCAACAATAACCAGGTCAATGTCAGGTATGTTGTATTGTTTCATCTCCTGTACATCAGTCTCATTATCCCTCCTGCCCAAAATTCCTCCAAATACTGATGGATGCAGGGTTTTAACACGACCACCCAAAATAGATGGATAATTTGTTAATGATTCAACTGGTATGCAGGGAACTTGTAACGCTTCAATAAATTTTTGGGTGCCACCTGTTGAATAAATAGTTATACCCAATTGGTTAAGCTGCTTTACAATGTTTTCTAATCCATCTTTATAAAAAACTGAGATGAGCGCTGAGCGAATTTTCTTTTGCATTTACTGAAATTAAAAGCTGCATAAAGAAAAATGCAGCGTATGAATACCTGATTTGGGCGCAAATGTACAAGAATTTAACCGTAGCATTTAAGCTTTTCTACAAACTTACCGCATAAGCTTTGTTAGTAACTGAAAATGATTTCGGCACGGGCATTGGCAAGAATATCAATAGGCGTTTTACCAGCATTTAGTGGCCTGCTGCTCCCGTAATTTTTTGTAGCGTTTATTCTATTACCGTCTAACTGCCTTGAGAGTAGGTATTGCTTTACCATTTCCATCCTATCAGCGCCAAGCTGCTCACACACAGCATTAATTCCTTCATCTTTATATGCATGGCCATTTATTGAAATAGTAAAACCAGGATTACCTTTTAAAACTGCCAATACACTATCCAACACAATATAGGTTTTGAAATACAATGCCGACTCCTGTATAGGAAAAGGCACAATAACCATATTCGTATCAGGGCAACCGTTTTTATCGGCATGTCCAAATACATCGGGGCATTTATCGGTTATATCGGCAATGCCATCTTCATCTCTGTCAAGAAATTGTGTTTTTTTGGGCGGTGGTGGATAATTTAAAACAATTTCGGCACGGCAATTTACTGTTAGGCCATCCTTATCTTTATTTACATACTTCTGCCTTGTTTTACCGTACGCTTTTAATGAAATAATTCTTGTACTATCAATACCCCGGCCCAAAACATAGGTTTGCACAAAAAGCGCCCTGTTTAAGGAAAGCCAGTAACAAATAGTATCGCTGCCTTCGTCTTTATAAGCATACCCATCTATACTTAATGTAATAGTTTTATTTTTTAATAAAATATCAACAACGCTATCAATAGATGCAAAAGTGAATTGATGGAATAATGCCGACTGCTTGTAATCGAATCGAATAACGGTTGTATCGCTAGCATAAGATGATATACTGCACATTACAAAAAAAACAACGAACCATTTTCTTAAACTCATTCCAGGTATTTTATTAATAAGGCACGAA
>DAOLYC010000075.1:0-9006 GCA_035425605.1 Ferruginibacter sp. | reverse complement strand
CTTACAACAATATCCTGCAGATTTAGTGCACTTGTAAATTGGCCTTTTACTTTTATGGTACGACGCATTTTTCCAATTTCTATCTGGCCTCCTGTAATATCCCTGTTCTCACGGCTTATTGCATTTTCTATATCTGTAAAACTTATACGTGCTGCCTGCATCTTGTATGGATCTACATTTACCTGTATTTCCCTTTCTGGCGCACCAACAATTTCAGCACGTGTTATTTCAGAAAGTTCTTCAAACCTGTCCTGCATCTTATCTGCATATTCTTTTAGTTTAACGCCATCAAAATCGCCACTAACATTTACAAACATGATGGGCATTTCGCTAAATGCAAATTCCTGTGCATCGGGTTCGGAAGTAAGGTCGGTAGGCAAATCTGTTTTTGCCTTATCAATGGCATCTTTTACTTTTTGTTTTGCCAGTTCGGTTTTAACATCGGTATCAAATTCAACAATAATCAAACTATAATCAGCCTGCGATGTGCTGGTTATTTTTTTAACCTTGGCACCGCTTATCCCTTTTAATTGTTTTTCAATGGGTCTTGTAACAAGGTTCTCTATATCTTTTGGTGAGTTACCTGCATATATAGTGGTAATACTGATGGTGGGTACAACAATATCTGGAAACTGCTCTTTTGGTAAGGTATTAAAGGTGTTTAGCCCCATGATGGTAACAATGATGGCCATAATATATATAGCCGTACGGTTGTTAATTGCCCAACTGGTTGGACCAAACTGTTTAAATTTTTTTGATACGCCTTCTGTAAAATTCATACACTTAAATTAAAAGTCATACCAAAACCTTTGCTTTACAAAAAGGTTTTTAAGACTCGGATTATTTAAATTTTATCTATTATTTTTCAAATCACTTGTGATTGTTAAATCATCAAAAATATTTTCAATCAACATCTACACATGAGATTTAAAGTTAGTTTTGTGAGCTAATCAACTGACCATCGTAAACATCCTGGTAACCATCAGTTATTAACTGATCTCCGTTTTTTAAGCCTGCTTTTATTTCAACACTGTTGCCATATACTTCACCAATAACCACCGGTTGTTTTTTTGCAACCGATTTACCATTACTAAGTTTGCTAAGTATAAATACATATTTGGCGTTCTCATCATTTTGAATGGTGTTAACAGGAATTACAATAGCATTATTGGCAGCATAATCCTGAATACGAACAACTGCCGACTGATTTGGTTTTAATGCAGGATCGGAAGGAATTTTTGCTTCGGCAATAAACCCACGCATGGTGGCATCAATTGACTGGCTTATTAATGATACAGTAGAAGTAAATTTTTTATTTACATCAGGGATGCTAATTTCAATGGTAGAGCCTATACTGATTCTTGTTAAATAATTTTCTGGCACATTGGTTACCACTTTTAAATTACTTGTGTTAACTATTTTTATCTGCGGCCCTGATGCAGTCATTCCCTGAAAAGTTTCGCCAACCCTAATGGCAACAACATCTGCAACTCCGTTTACATCACTATATACATTAGCAGTTTTCAATTGTTCAACAGCTATTTTTGTTTGTTCATTTGCGCCTTGTAATTGATTCTCCAATGATTCAACATTATTTTTTGCAGAAATCAACTGTAGCTCAGTACCAATATTTTGGTCCCATAAATTCTTTTGGCGCTGATATACATTTTTGGCAAAAGCAAGTTGTGTTTTTAATACATCGGTTTGTTTCCTGGCAGCAGTTACCTGTTGTTGCATAATTGCATCATCAAGTTTTAATAATAATTGTCCTTTTTTAACATACTGCCCCTGTTGAACGTACAATGCTTTTACCTGGCCTGGCATTCCACGGGGTGATATATAAGAAATATTTTGAGCATCAACATGTCCCTGCAGGTCAATATAATGTTTAAAATCCTGCGTAGTTACAGATGCCGTAGCTACCAGCTTTATATTTGAGTTTTCGGCAGCGTTGCTATCGAGTTTTTCTAATTCGGCCTGTAGCTTTTTTATTTCTTCTTCATTCTTTGTGTTTTGGGCTTTCAGTTTTTCAATAGCAGCTTTCTTATCATTGATAAGGGCTGTTCCTTCTTTTTTACTGTTACCACAAGATGCCATGATAAACATAGCCAACGCTGTAATTGAAATTTGTGTTATTTTTTTCATCTGTATTTAGTTAGTTTGTTTTTATTATAGTTTTCCGGTGGCTTTTAAAAAATCTACCCTGGCAATAATTGCATCATACAAGGAGCTTATATAATTTGTTTGTGCCGTTTTTAGATCAATTTGTGCTGTATTTATTTCTGATGCCGATCCGGATCCTATCTCATATTTTTTCTTTGTTTGATCGTACACTTTTTCTGCAAGCGCCATATTTTTTTTCTGAAAATCCATTGTAGCGATAGCGGCAATAAAATTATTTTTTACTTTTTGTACTTCGCCATCAATATTAATTTTTAAGGCTTCGGTTTCATTGCGGCTTTTTTGTAGTTCAAGCTGTGCTTTTTTTATTTTTGAGTTTAACGAAAAACCGTTAAAAATGGGCACTTTCATTTGAATGCCAATGTAAGAACTGGTGAACCACTCACCTTTATTAAAGAAATCAAATTTATTACGTTGTGCCTGTTTGCTGTAACCACCTACCAATGCAAAAGTTGGTATCTGGCTTAACTTATACCTGCGTACATTCAGGCCGTTAAGTGTGTTGGTTAATTCCGAAATCTGGAAGTCGTTTCTGTCGCTGTATTTAAATTGTGCTGCTTCCAGTATGCCTTCCTTAATTTGATTATCGCTAAGCGTATCGGTAAGTACCAGGCTATCTTTAACGGGCATACCCATCAATAATTTTAGGCCAGCATAACCATTGGTAATCAAATTTTCGGCTTTCAGTTTTTCTGTTTGCAGGTTAGCAACCTGTACTGATAATTTATCAATATCAACTTTTTCGGTAAAGCCATTATCATACATTACCTGTATATCGTGTTTAAGTTTTTCAAGCCTTTTTATATTAGCATCAAGTAAATCAACCTGTGTTTTGCCTACTACCAATTGGTAATATATTTTATATACATTAGCTTTTATGTTCTCCTGTGTAAGTGCTGCAATTTTTTCTTGTAAACTGATGGTACCATTTCGTGCTTTTAAAGCAATAAAAACCTGTCCGTCAAAAATTAATTGACTTAAAGTAACGCCGGCATTAGCGTTCCACGGGTTACCAAAAGGAAACAATAAGTTACCAAACCCACCGGCTGGAAAAGTTACCGGTTGGCCATTTCCGTTCTTAACTCCTTCATCTATCAACACCTGGTATGTAGCCGGTGCAATAAAGTTTGGAATTGATTGTACGGCAATATCAAGGTTACGGGTAACCGCTACAGATCCGTTTATTTGTGGCAATGCAATTGATGTAACATCCCGGTTTGTTTGTTTCTGAATCAACACATCGAGCAATGCATTTTTTACCTGTACTGAATTTTTGTTGGCATAATCCACTGCTTGTTGTACAGTAAACGAGTTTGTGGTTTGTGCTTTGGTATTGACTGCAGAAAACATAAGGCAGCTTAATAACAGGCTGTAATTCCTGATTTTTTTCATCGCTATTATTTTATTCTGTTTAATTCTTGGTTTGCTCTCTTTGTTGCCAGTATTTCAGTATAAGTTTGTACCCTTTTAATGATACCAGCCCAAAAAGAAAGTGTATGATTATCTCTTCTTCAATTTTTGCCAGGTTATGTTTCAATTTTTGCTGAAACTCCGGGTTAAATGGAACAAACATGGTTTCTACCCTGTACCGGCATAAGATATCCACAGCTAATTCTGGCCTGTACAATTCTTCTCTTATACCCCGTTCCAGGTTTTCTTTACAAACATTATACAGGTACTCATTTTTATGTTTCAAAAATTTACGAAAAGTGGCTGGATGGTATTTTTGCATATCAAACAATATGCCCGGATTCATAGCATTAAACATTTCGGCCATCATATCCATCACTAAAAAAATCTCATGCACGGCATTGTCTGCTTTTTCCCTATCGGCATTACATTCGTACCTGTTTGTTACAATCACATCATCCACAACTCCATCTATCAATTCATCTTTATCTTTAAAATACAGGTAAATGGTTTTCTTGCTCATGCCCAGCTTTGTAGCTATATCATCCATACTAACGCTTCGTATGCCGTACTGCATTACCAGGTCGTTTGCAGCTTGTTTAATCCTTTGTTTTGTATCTATTTCTGTCATATTGCGCCACAAAACTACGGAAACTTTTAACGTAACCAAAGTTTCCAGTATTTTTTTTTATTAATTATGATGAATGGCAAACAGCAGGCGGCATTCCCTTTAGTAAATTGGGTAGCCGGTACCATATAGGCCAAAAAAGTATATTTGTACACTAAAACCAGGAAGATGAAAACCAAATTGAATTACAAAAAGTTATTGCAGTATTTTTTACAAGGTCTTTTAATATTGGGGCCGGTAACTATTACTGCTTATTTTATATTTTGGGCAGTTTCTACTATTGATAGTATGATACCTATTTTTAGTTATACCGATGCCCAGGGTATTGTACATGTTAGGAATTATGGTATTGGTTTCATTATCATTATTGCGGTACTAATCATTATTGGTTATTTTAGTTCGTTTTTTATAACAAGTCGTTTTTTAAGTTTTTTTGATAAGCTGCTTGAAAAAACACCTGGAATAAAACATATATACTCAACCACCCGTGATTTTTTTGAGGCCTTTGCCGGTGATAATAAAAAATTTACAAAGCATGTATTGGCCAATGTTGATGATAATGATGTATGGCGCTTTGGTTTTATAACCAGGGAAGATATGCAGGATTTTGATTTGATGGACTATGTTACCGTATATATACCTATGGCATATTCTGTTGCAGGCAATGTATATGTGATACCCAAAAACAGGATACGCATCATCACAAATATAAGTGCTGCACAAACCATGAAGTTTGCCGTAAGTGGTGGTGTTACACAAATTGATGATGACGAAACTAAAAAGTAATACACAAATAAATTGTATTTTTAAGCAAGCCTGTAAATTTTTACAATGAAGAAAAGCATCCGTTTTATAATACTGCTGACTGTTTTATTAATTTCATACCAACAAGTATATTGCTGGGGGTTTTATGCTCATAAAAAAATAAATTATTATGCAGTTTTTTTATTACCACCAGAGATGTTGGTATTATATAAACCAAATATTGATTTTATAACAGAACATGCTACTGACCCTGACAAAAGAAGATATGCCGTAAAAAATGAAGGCCCCAGGCATTACCTTGATATTGACCATTACGGAGAATATCCTTACCCCGATTTACCACGTAAATGGAAAGATGCAGTTGCCAAGTTTGGAGAAGACTCTTTGATGGCTTATGGTATTGTACCCTGGCATATACAAACCATGTTAGGCAGACTTACCAAGTCTTTTAAAGAAAAAAATTTCAGCATGATAATGAAAAACAGTACCGAACTGGGTCATTATATTGCAGATGCACATGTACCCTTGCATGCAAGCAGCAACCACGATGGACAACTTTCTAACCAAAAAGGCATACACGGTTTTTGGGAAAGCCGTGTACCCGAACTGCTTGCCGAAAAAGAATGGGATTTTTTTATTGGTAAAGCAGATTATATAAAAAACCCTGGCGATTTTATTTGGAAAAGGGTTTTGGAAAGTGCAAGGGCTGCAGATACGGTGCTACAATATGAACGTGAGCTAACGCATACATTTCCTGATGACAAAAAATATTCTTTTGAAAACCGCAACGGCAAAACAATACGTCAATATTCATCGGCATTTACCATTGCCTTTAATACTAAATTAGGCGGTATGGTTGAAAGACGTATGCGTCAATCCATTTACGCTATTGCATCATTTTGGTACACAGCCTGGGTTAATGCCGGTCAGCCCGACCTGAAAAGGTTGGTTTCGGAAAAATTTAGTGAGGCCGATATGAAGGAGTTTGAAAAATTAAATAAGGAATGGAGCTCATCATCTAAAATGATTGGGCGTGAAGAGCAGTAGAAAATTTATTTGTTTAAAGTCATCAGCTATTAAATAATTATTTAGCCAACGGAATTGCAATACAAAAAGTACTTCCTTTACCCAGTACACTTTCGGCTTTAATGGTTCCATGATGTGCCCCTACCATTGTTTTTACATAACTAAGCCCAAGGCCAAAACCTTTTACATTATGTACATTGCCGGTGTGTGCTCTGTAAAATTTTTCAAAAATTCGGTTTAGTGTTTCCTTGTTCATACCAATGCCGTTATCTTCAATTTTAATATTAAATTGATTATTGGTATTAAAAGTTGTAAGTTTTATTTGCAGATTGTCTTTAGAATATTTAACTGCATTGTCAAGTAAATTATTGATAAGATTGGTAAAATGTACTTCATCTGCATTAATAATATCATTCTCTGCATCCAATAACACTTGCAAAGTTCCTCCTCTTTCGGCAACTTGTAGATTAATATTGTTTAAAGCTAATGTAATTAAATCATGGGCAGCAGAACGTTTAAGATTCAATTGTACTTCTTGCTTATCTAATAATGCGGCTTGCAGGATGGTTTCTACCTGCTTGTTCATTCTTTTATTTTCTTCTTTAATGATACCAGTAAAATAATCTGTCTTTTCTTTATTACCAGCCACCTTTTCGTTCTTTAAGGCATCTACTGCCAGCGATATGGTGGCCAGTGGTGTTTTAAACTCATGTGTCATATTATTGATAAAATCAGATTTTATCTCGCTGAGTTTTTTTTGTTTTAATAATGTGCGTATAGTTATAAAAAATGCTGTAGTTATAATTACCGTAAAGAGTATAGACCCTACAATGAACCAGATCATTTCTTTCCATATAAGACGTTGCTGGTGCGGCATAACAACCGATAAAAGTTCTTCGCTTACCAGGTTTTCAAAAGCAGTTCCACTGGCTGGTTCCAGGGCATATACAACGCTAAAACTATTTATGGTATCGGCATAATACTTAAAAAAATTATCGCTGTACACCTGGTCGCCATTGATAGAATTTATCCTTACATTAAATTCAAACGGATAATTTTCGAGGTTGTTTTTATTAAATCCCATCCTGATAATATCTGCAATTTCATCTCTCGAAAATCTTTTTATTACAGAAGGTTTAAAATACTGCATCTGTAATTTATCTCCGGGAAAAATCAGGTCGCTTTTACGAGGTAACGGCATCAGGGAATTTTTCTCTTGTGATAGTAAAGTTCCTGCATAATTTACAGCCCTTATAAAATTTTCTTTTACCTGCTTGTCTTTTGCTGCACGTGCGCTGTCAATCCAAAGTATCTGAAAAAAAATTAACCCAAAAAGGGATAGCAGTATAAGTATGGTTATAATAGGAAAAATTCTCTTCATTGCTGTAAAGGTAATTCAGTTTATGGGGGGTAAAATACGTTAAATGCCTTAAAAGTTAAATTTAACTAAGGTTTAAATATTAATATACAATTTTTACTGTTGTGAACATTCTTTTAAACTAAATGATTAATTTAGAAATATGATTGAACCTGCTGCAGGCATATTATTAATTGCGGACCCCTTTTTAAAAGACCCTAATTTTTTACGTACCGTGGTGCTTTTGTGCGAACACCAGGAACAGGGCAGCCTTGGTTTTGTTATAAATAAACAGGTAGAACATACTTTAGATGAGCTGATAACCGATATGGAAGGCTATAAGCTACCGGTTTATTATGGTGGCCCTGTACAAATGAATACGGTACATTTTCTTCATCAATACCCCGATCTTATTCCTGAATCGATAAAAATTAATAATGAAATTTACTGGGGCGGAAATTTTGAAACAGTATCAGCATTAATAAAAAGTAACGGTGTTAATCTTAACAAGATAAAATTTTTTATCGGTTACAGCGGCTGGAGTTTTAATCAGTTGAATAACGAACTTAATGAAAAAAGCTGGCTAACAGTTGCTGCAAACCGTAAACTGGTTTTTAATACCAGTAACGATGAGATATGGAAAAACAGTTTGCAAAAACTTGGCGGCGAATATAAGATGATGATAAACTATCCCATTGATCCGCAATTAAACTGATTAATACCGTAACTAAAACATATATTTAGTTTAAAAAAACTGCTTTGTTATATAGCTTTGTACAAATCATAGCCCGGCTTGCCTTAACTATTTATTGCAGGAATATTGACATCAATAAAAAAGAATTATTGAAACTAGATGGCCCACTGATGCTTGCAGCCAACCACCCTAATTCATTTTTAGATGCTATCATACTTTGTACTTTATTTGATAAACCTATTTATTCTCTTGCCCGTGGCGATGCATTTAAAAATAAATTTTTTGCCAAAACTCTCACACTTTTTAAAATGTTTCCGGTGTACCGGGTAAGCGAAGGGGTGGAAAACCTGGAAGAAAATTATATCACTTTTGATCTTTGTAAAAATTTATTCAGAAAGCAAGGCATAGTGCTCATATTTAGCGAAGGCAGGTGCATTAATGAATGGCATTTACGGCCTTTAAAAAAAGGTACAGCCCGCCTGGCCATTAGTAGTTGGAGTGATGGCATTGAAGTAAAAATTTTACCTGTGGCCATTAATTACAGTTCGTTTAATAAGTTTGGTAAAAATGTAAAACTCTTTTTTGGCGATATCATTACTAAAGAAGAGGTAAACTATAATGACAGCCATGGTAATGCCATCAGGCATTTTAATGAACTACTGAAAGCCCGATTAAGTAATCATATTTTTGAAATTAACGAAAATGACAAACAGGCCTTACACGAAACTTTTTATGTAAAACAATCTTTCATAAAAAAAATCATGTTGTTTATACCGGCAGTAACAGGATATGTGTTACATGCACCGCTTTATTATTTTATAAAATGGTTAGGCAATGTTTTAATTAAAGAAAAAGGCCATTATGATGCCAAAATTATTGCTTTCTTATTCTTACTTTACCCGATTTTTCTTTTAACAGTAAGCACTATCTTATTTTATGTAAGTT
>DAOLYC010000074.1:0-9036 GCA_035425605.1 Ferruginibacter sp. | reverse complement strand
ACGGCTTCAAAGTCAAATCCAAAACTGCCGTCTTTTGCTTCCATTCTTGATTTTAGTTTACCGCCTGGCCGTAAATCATTTTCAGCACTTGGGCATTGCCAGTCATCTACAGCAAAGTTCCATTGAGTAATATGTTCGGGGCTGTTCCAAAACTCCCATACTTTTTCTGTAGAAGCATTTATTGTTGCTACTATTGTAATTTTTTGAGTTGTTGTCATGGTTGATAGTTTTATATTTTGAAATATTTTTAATTAATTCACTTTTATCATTTACTAATTATTTAAGACGTAGTCCCATACCGGTTGAAATTTTACCTGCTTAAAGCTATTTTGTTTGGGATTTTGTTATTGGATGTGAAGGAGTTGCCTTGATTAAATGAATTGAGTTTGTGAAATGAAATATACGATAAAGCCAGCAGCCCTAAAAAGATTAACGGGAAGAAAGATTGAAAATTCATTCCGTCAACAACAAAGTGGCTGATACTTGCAAAAGCAAACACAAATGCAAAACCTGCATAAGCCCATTCTTTGATTCTGCCTTTTAATGAGGGAGTAATTAAGATAATGGCACCAGCTACTTTAAACATTGTAATAGCAATACGGAAGTAGTCTGGATACAAAAGATGACTGACTCCCTGTTTTGCCAATGCTGTATTGAAAGTAAAAGCCGGTATAACGCCATCAAACAAAACAATAATGGCTGTAGTAATCCAATAAGTGATTTTAATCTTTTTCATTTTTTAGTTTTTTAGATTTATTATGAACTAATTTTTACAACACAAAGATGGAGTTACTAACTTCAAATTGCACTGTGTAGAAACGACAAGTTTAGGGGTAATTTCCGCCAATAATATTCTTTATCTTTAATAATTAAAAGGTATTTAAATTATTGGAAACGTATCGCAAATGTGCAATTTATGCCGCCATGAAAATATGCAGTACAAGTGTGCGACGCAACGATGATGAGTAAAGTACAAAAGCCGGTTAAAAAAATCAATCGTATTCAAAAGCAAGGACAATGAAAAAAATTTCAGTATTGGTTCCTGAACAAGCAGTGATAGAAGCCATCACACCGGCATATCGTTTATTTAAAACTGCTAATGATTTCTTGCAATCTGCTGGGAAGAAACCTTTGTTTGATGTGGAATATGTAGCCGTTAAAAAAACTGTGGCAACGAACGATGGTGAATACGCTGTAAAGATTGACCGGCAACTTAGCGATATTAAGAAAACTGATTTGGTGGTGATACCTGCACTGTACGGTGATATAAATTTAGCCATAAAAGCCAATGCAAAAGCAATACCCTGGTTGCAGCAAATGTATGCCAAAGGAAGCGAAGTAGCGAGCCTCTGCATTGGTGCGTTTTTATTAGCAGAAACCGGTTTGGTAAACGGAAAAAAGTGCTCTACCCACTGGGCATATTATGATATTTTCAGAGAAAAATTTCCGAAAGTTGAAATTACCGATGGCTCGGTGATTACCGATGAAGGAAGAATTTATTCCAGCGGTGGCGCCAACTCGCTGTGGAATTTATTATTGTACCTGCTGGAGAAATATACTGACAGGCACACAGCCATTTTATCTGCAAAATATTTTGCTATTGATATTGACCGCAACAGCCAAGGAGCTTTCACAATTTTCACCGGGCAAAAAGACCATCATGATGATGAAGTTTTAAAAGCACAGCAGTTTATTGAAAATAATTATGCAGAAAAAATTACCATAGATGATTTAGCTAATAAAGTTGCCATAAGCCGCCGTAGTTTTGAAAGGCGCTTTAAACATGCTACAAACAATACGGCAATAGAATACATACAACTGGTGCGGATAGAAGCAGCCAAACGCAATTTTGAAGCAAGCCGAAAAAATGTTACAGAGGTAATGTATGATGTGGGCTACACCGATACCAAAGCCTTCAGAGATGTATTTAAAAAAATTACAGGAATAACGCCGGTTGAGTATAGAAATAAATATAGTAAGATGGAAATGATAATTGTTGAATAAGTAATTAGTATTGCCAGTAATTATATTTATCATTTGCTTTATTCATCTTAAACTATTTTATTGTTTTATAAAATATTTATTGCGCTGTAAATGTTTATTGATAAATTTTGAACTACATACTTATTATTTAAGACCTTTGTAATGATAGTGTAATATTCCTGTCATAACATCCATATAAAATAAAAATATGAAGAACTCTGTACAATCATTTACTGAAACAGCAGTGAAAATTAAAAGATTTATTAAAGGCGAAATGATATATAATGCTGGCACAGCAGCCCGTTATTTTTATGAAGTTAAAACAGGCGAGGTTAAAGTAGTTAACAACAATGATGAGGGAAATGATTTTATACAGGCTATATATAAACCCGGTGGAATTTTTGGTGTACATCTTTTGTTTTGTGATAAGCCACATCCTGCAGCAGCATTTGCAAATACTAATTGTGAATTATATTATATGCCAAAAGAGGCCTTTCTTGATCTGGTAAAAAATAATTATGATTTTCATTTAAACATTACCTATAAACTAAGCGAACAAGTGATGTTTAAAGCAATGATGCTGGAGGAAGTTGCCAATGAAAAAGCAGAGCATTGTTTATTAACACTCATCCACTATTTAATGAATCAAAAAAATGTAGCTGATGGAACTTTGGCTATCACCAAACAACAACTGGCTAACATGACTGGCTTACGGGTAGAAACAGTAATACGTGTATTGAAAACCATAGAGGATAAAGGGTTAATAAAAACAACCAGGGGAAATATAATTTGTAAACTTCATCATGCACCCGGTAATATTTAAATATAATTTTCACTATTACAAATAAGTTTTTCATTTGTTCTTTCTCGTATGATGTATGTCATAAATAAACCTTTTTTTGGTGGGTAAATTTGTGTATTAAATTTTATCAATCATGAAAACGATTTTATCAGGCACACATACTACATACGGTAATGTGCATCTTCATCATCATCACAATAAGTTAGATAATTTAATAACATGGATCAATGAACATGAACCAACATGGGAGTTTTACCGTTTTGGAATTGGCGCTGCAGGTATTTTTATACAGGTAACTTTTGCAGCCTTAATGATTGGAACATTAGGCATGGCCGGCGCTTCTCCCTGGGTTTTTGGTATTGGTATTTTTTTAGCATTTGCTGCTAACAGTGCAGTTTTTGCACAATCGCCCATGTATATTATAATTGGAGCAATTCTTTTAAGTATTGTTACAAACTTATTACTGGCTTTGTGTTACGGCATACCAATGCTTTTAAGTTAAAAGCAAAGTGTGTTGAGCCTGTCTGCAGGTTTGCTTTTTATCTTCATAAATATCCTAATAAGTTTTTAATCTTTTTTTACTGCCATACTAATAAAAAAGATTGCATTACACTTTAATTTTAAAATAAAATATAAGGGATAAAATTCATTTACTCATATATTATATTAGCTGCCAAAAGAACTTGGGTAACAATGAGTTTTTTGAAAATTTACAAACTATTGAAGAAAACTTAATCATATATTTTAGTAAGCCTTATTGCGAGTGTGGAATTTTAAAAGGTTTATCTGCTAATTATAAAAAACAGAACAGTATTTTTACAATAGCAATCAAATTTATCTTTTAAAATAATTAAAAAATAGATGGCTGTAAATATAATAACAACCCTGTTTCTGGATATTGGTGGAGTTTTATTAACAAATGGATGGGACAGAACTGCAAGAAAATTGGCGGCAGAAAAATTCAATCTCGACTTAAATGAATTGAATGAAAGTCATCATCTTATTTTTAATGATTATGAAACTGGGAAACTAACTTTGGATGAATATTTAAACAGGCTGAATTTTCATAATAAAATATTTTTTCCAAAGGCAGCATTTAAAGAATTTATATTTAAACAATCGAAACCATACAATAACACGATTGCTTTTTTTAAAGCATTAAAAATAAAGCATCGGTTAAAAGTGGTTGCGGTTAATAATGAAGGACGTGAGCTTAATGAATACAGGATAAATAAATTTAAGTTAGATGAGTTATTTGATGCTTTTGTATCATCCTGCTACGTTAAAACCAGGAAGTCCGACCCTGACATCTTTTGTATAGCCTGCGATATTGCACACAGCCAACCAAAAGAAACTATTATGATAGATGACAGGAGCATGTTTACAGAAGTGGCCAAAACTGTTGGTATCACCGCTATACAATATGAAGGATTAGATTCGATAAAAGAAAAACTGAAGTTGGTGAACTTTAAACCAGCTTTTGAGCAATAAGAAGTAAATCGTTTTATTTTTGATTTTCTTCTGCTGCAATCGGTAGTTCAATTGTAAAAGTTGTTCCTTTTCCAATAACTGAATTTACATTTACTCTTCCGTTATGTAATTTTTTAATATGGTTTACCAATGGCAAAACGATTTAAAAAGCTGGAAGGAAAAAAAACATTAATTCATTTGTATGATTAGTAATTTTAAAAATCAACATCAGTTGTATAAAAGCTAAAAAAAACAACATGGAAGAAAAACATAATAACGCTACCTCTCAACGACCCGAAGGCGACCGTATGCTTGACGCTGCATTAGTATATATTGATTTGCCAATGTTTACAAAACAAATTAAAAACGAACCAGCATGGGAAAATAGCGATAGAAACGCCATCACTGTATTTAAATCTAATGGCTTGCGAATTGTATTAATAGCTTTACAGCAGGGCGCCGAAATGGCAAAACATACTGCTAACGGGATGATTAGTGTGCAGGTATTAGAAGGTAAAATTAAGTTTAGTGCAAACAATCAAACGGTAGATTTAAACAGTGGGCAAATGATTACGTTGCATGAGCAAATACCTCATAGTGTACTGGCATTACAGGAATCAATATTTTTATTAACTCTATCTGTTACAACATCAGCAATATGAAACTGAAAATAAAAAGAGTATATGACAAGCCGGATAAAGAAGACGGATATCGCATACTTGTTGACAGGCTTTGGCCTCGTGGACTAACCAAAGAAAAAGCAGCTGTAGATTTATGGTTGAAAGAAATTGCACCCAGTACAGAACTGCGAAAATGGTTTGCACATGATCCAGGTAAATGGAAGGAATTTCAAAATAAGTATCTAACGGAACTAAAGCAAAATAAAAAACAGGTTTCAATTCTTAAAGAACAACTTAAGCATGGAGTAGTTACAATGGTATATGGCGCCAGGGACGAACAGCACAATGAAGCGCTTGTTCTTAAAGAATGGCTTTCTAAATAAATGCTGGCAAACTCATATTATACAGCAAGAGAAAATAAAATTTATTAAAAATTCTTAAAATTTCAAAGTTGCTAATCCTGTGTTTATAACAATCCGGCAAATGTTTTCTCTTTTTTAAAAAGTAGTTGTAGCAACACTGCCTGATTACCTGCCCGTACCAGGTTTTGACCCGGATATTTAGAACCATAATACTTGTCATCATTTAAATAATCGGTAAGAAAACGAATAGCTTGCATATAGATCATAAAAGTGCCGGCATAAAAAAAATGTTTTTTTTCGGTTTGAGTAAGTACTTCCTTCATTTCGTTATAATATCCATTAACAATAGCATTATAAAATTCTTCCCTTATTGTAATTTTGCTAAAATCTTTTTCCTCTTCATTCACCGGCGAAAGATAAGTACGCATCATATCGCCCACATCACTGATAAAATATCCGGGCATTACAGTATCGAGGTCAATTACACATAAGCCCTTTCCTTTATCGTTAAAAAGTACGTTGCTTATTTTTGTATCATGATGCGTAACCCTATGTTTAAAGTTTTTATCCTTGATTATGTTTTCGTATTGGGTTACAATATTTGTGTATCCCATTAACTCTTTTATTAAAATTTCAGTTTCTTTAATACGCTGTGGATTTCCGTTTTTTTGAGCATTTAAAAATTGCCGGTACCTGAGGGAAAGATTATGAAAATCGGGAATAGAAACTTTTAAATCATTGATGGGAAAACCGGCAAGTAATTTTGTAAATCTTCCAAATTGCGTGGCAGCCTCATACGCTTCTGCTGGAATTTTTAAAACATCTTTGGCATGTGAACCCATTACAAACGGAAACATTCTAAAGTAACCTTCATCTTTTACATAAAGCATTTCTGTACCGTTGATGGTTTTAACGGGAGCTACAAAAAAATAATCTGGATGATGTTTCTTAAAGTATTCGGCAAGCAATCTAATATTGTTTGTAATATCTGCCGGTTGTTTAAATACATTATCATTTATTCGTTGCAGAATATAATCTTTGTACTTATAGGTCAGTTTCCAGGTATGGTTAATGAGGCCAGTACCAAATGCCTTACTGGTTATAGGAGCATCTGTAAATCCGTAAGCTTTAAAGATATCTAAATGCATTTTGCAAATATTGTGTGGTTAAATTTATTTGTAAAGTACTGTTTGCATTTTATCAAAAAGTAAAAGTTAAACATTATTTATTAAATGAAAAACCAAGGGCTCTTTTTTAATTCTAAAGTACGTTATTTAAATTGGTCTTTATTGCTTATAGCATAAGTATTGTATAAATAGATGATTTGGAAACACAGGCTTTACAAATAATTCACTTATTTTTAAGACTTAAAAAAACAATATGCTGCACAACCAAAACAACAAAAATGCCATCATAATTATTGGCGGTTTATTTTTTATTTTCGGATTTGTAACCTGGCTCAATGGCCCACTAATAACTTATGTAAAACTTGCCTTTGGGCTTGATACCGATTCTAAAGCATTTATGGTAACCACTGCATTTTACATGGCATATTTTTTTCTTGCCCTACCATCTTCATGGATATTGGAAAAAACAGGAATGAAAAAAGGCATGGGGCTTGGCTTGCTTGTAATGGCCATTGGCACTTTTATTTTTGGCCAGTTTGCTACACATCGAAATTATTCTATGTCGTTGCTGGGTTTATTTGTTATCGGTTCTGGATTATCGTTACTTCAAACTGCGTCAAATCCTTATATCAGTATCATCGGTCCTATTGAAACTGCCGCAAAGCGTATAAGTATTGTGGGCCTGTGTAATAAAGCCGCAGGCATTATAAGTCCAATCATACTTAGCGCTTTTGTTTTGAAAGGAATTGGTGGGTTAGAACAAAAAGTAAATAATGCTCCAGATGAGTTTACAAAAGAATCCATCTTAAACGAGTTTGCTAAAAGCATTTACCTTCCTTATATAGTTATGGCAGTTGTGTTGTTGGTGGTTGCCTTGCTGGTAATGAAGTCATCATTGCCAGAAATAAAATCATCTGAATCGAATAAGCAGATAGAAGCTGTTGATGGTTTAAAACAAAAAAGCAGCATCTTTAATTTTCCTCATTTATGGTTGGGAGCTCTTTGCATTTTTGTATATGTAGGTGTTGAGGTAATGGCCGGTGATGCTATTGGCACTTATGGTAAAGGATTTAATATACCTACCGATGAAACAAAATATTTTACATCTTATACATTGGCAGCCATGTTGCTGGGATATATCATCGGTTTAATAACCATCCCCAAATATCTTACACAAGAAGCAGCATTAAAATATTCTGCTGTACTGGGTATATTGTTTACACTTGGCGCTTTTATTACACATGGATATGTATCGGTTGCATTTGTGGCAGCATTAGGACTAGCCAATGCATTGATGTGGCCGGCAATTTTTCCTATGGCCATTAAAGGTTTGGGCAAGTTTACCGAAAAAGGTTCTGCCATTTTAATCATGGGTATTGCAGGTGGCGCCATCATTCCTAAAATATTTGCAAGTTTAAAAGATGAACATGATTTTCAACTAGTGTTTTGTTTGTTGATGATACCCTGTTACTTGTACATATTTTATTTTGCTGTAAAAGGATATAAAGCAGGGCAAATAAAAACCAAATGATAAAATAAAAATTGCCGAAGCTGATTTGCTTCGGCAATTTAATTTCCATAGTAATGAGATTTAAAGTATAGCGGCCTGCTTGCTATTGATAGTTCTTTTATATTTTATATCGTGTTGTTTCAAAATTTTTACCGAGCCTAATTCTGTATGAAGCTCATTACTTTGTTCTGCAGCAATTAATGGAAGTACATCCAGCCATCTGAATAATTTTTCCATTGTAATATCATGCAAGTTTTTAAAACCACAGGTTTTCATAATATTTATCATAGCCTGTATGGTGTTATTCCGGAAATCATCGGTATAACTATTATGGAGTTTATTAACCGCATTCGTTTGTAAATATGTACAAACAGAGTCGGCTCCCAACGCTATTAATTTAATCATATCTAAACCAGAGGTAATCCTGGTAGAAGCAATTATTTTTATTTCCTTATGTACATTATAATGCTTTAATGTTCCCGAAACAAAACGCAAGGCTTCATACAAGGGCATACTTTTAGTAGTAGAATTTGTTTTACTGTAATAATCGGCCGATCCTTCTACTGCTATAAAATCGGGAGCAATTTTTGTTTTACGAATTGCATAACAAATTTCATAGAACTTCTTTTTATCATTGATAAAAAGTCTTATACCCACCGGTTTTCCGCCTGAAAGTTTTTGCAGGTTTCCTACGAAAATAATCATAGACTCTGCACAGGTGAATGCAGTATGTTTGTTAGCTGGAAAATTTGATTTTAATAAGTAACCATCTTTTATATCTGTAATACCAGGGCTTGCCTTATCTTCAGTAACAAAAGTATCAGATAATTTTAGCTCAATCATCTTAATGGCCGGGTTTATTGCATTTCGTTTAAATAATACCGAGCTAAAATTACCGCATGAACTCCTGCAGCCCATATATGATGGTTCTATCTGCCAAACAAGATCCTGTCCGTTTAATTTGTATGTATGCTTATCGTAACTGTTATCATATTTTTTTTCATCATTCGCTATCATTTCTTCATTTTCCGAATGTGTGAAAAAAGAATTGCCAAAATCTCTGTTAGTAAATACCGCAGTATTCAATATTGTTGACTGGTAAGGTAGTTTACAGCTTTGGTTTCCAACAGAAACGCTCAAATCATTTTCTTCAATTTCAATT
>DAOLYC010000073.1:0-9047 GCA_035425605.1 Ferruginibacter sp. | reverse complement strand
ATAAACAGGATTCTTATTTTGGACTAACTACCTATACCGGAAAACAAAAAACATTTTATAGTAACTTAATCTACCAGTCAATTATTAAAACAACCATTCATAAGTTTAGAGCAGGGCTTAGTTTTCTTTATGATAATTATGATGAAGATTTTAAAGCTACTACATATAAAAGAACAGAGATTGTACCGGGTGCTTTTGGTGAATACACATTTACACCCAACACTAAGTTTAGTGCAATAGTAGGATTACGGGCAGATAATAACAGCCTTTTTGGTTTTTTTATAACACCACGTTTAAACCTCCGATACGAACCTGTAAAAGGAACAATCATTAGGGGAAGTATTGGCAGGGGGCAGCGTACAGCAAATATTTTTGCAGAAAACAGCAGTGTTTTTGTAAGTGCCCGCCAGGTAAATATAATTGCTTCAGGCATGGGGAAAGCTTATGGCTTAAACCCCGAAGTGGCCTGGAATAAAGGAATCAGTATTGATCAGAAATTCAGGCTTTTTAATAATGAAGCTTTGTTGGTTATAGATTTTTTTAGAAACGACTTCAGTAACCAGGTAGTTGTTGACCTTGAAAATGCCAGAACCGTTAGTTTCTATAATTTAAACGGCAAATCTTTTTCTAACAGTTTGCAAGGCGAATTAACTGTGGAACCAGTTAAGAAATTTGAGGTTCGGTTAGCATACAGGTATTTTGATGTAAGGAGTACACTTGATAATAAACTAATGGAACGACAACTCATTTCAAAAAACAGGGCGTTTGTAAATCTTGCTTATGAAATAAAAGGTTTTAAATTTGATTATACAGTAACATATAATGGTAAGAAAAGAATACCTAACACAGTGGCCAACATTCCTGCTTATCAATTAGCAAACTATTCGCCCGATTATGTGTTAATGAATACACAGGTTTCTAAAACATTTGGAAAAAGGCATGAATTAGATATATATGTAGGAGCTGAAAATGTTACCAATTATTTTCAAAAGGATGCAATCGTAGCTGCTGCCCAACCTTTCAGCCAGTATTTTGATGCATCATTAATTTGGGGGCCTTTAAGTGGAAGAATGATTTATGCAGGTTTAAGGTTTAAAATAAAATAAATTGTATAGTTAAAAAAATACCGGGCTGTACTGGCTGCTGTTATTAGTGGCCAGTAGCAGTTTGGGATATTATAAAAGATGCAGTTGATTAAAAAAATATTCTTGTTCATCTTATCATTATTTAAAAAGAAAGATTGTTGTAAATGAAAAAAGTATTTTTATTCATGATTGTTTTGTTGGTTGCTGCTACAAGTAGTGCGCAACTAAAGTTAGGAGACACAGTACCAGAAATATCGTTGCCTGGCACTGATGGTAATATGATAAAACTTTCTTCACTGGCAGAAAAAGTAGTGCTGGTGGATTTTTGGGCAAGCTGGTGTGCCCCTTGCAGAGCAGCCAATCCATTTGTACAAAAGTTGTATAAAAAATATGGCAAAAATGGCTTTGAAGTTTATGCCGTGTCGCTTGATGTAAAAAAAGAAGCCTGGCTGAAAGCAATAAAAAAAGATAAGCTAACATATTCTTTGGTGATTGATACTGATGGCTGGAAATCGAAAGTGGCGGAAAGTTATTTTGTTGATCAGTTACCAACTAATTTTTTATTAGACAGGAAAGGAAAGATAGTAGCCATCAATATTGAAGGCAAAGAGATGTTTGATACCGTAAAAAAACTTGTTGAATAAAATATAACTGAATCATTTTTTTATTTTAAACCTGAATGAACCGCCAACAGCCATGTACCAGTCTGGAGCCGCTTTGCTGATACCTTTGCCTGCCGAAATATCTAATTTTAAATCTGGCATAACAAGCCATGCAAGCCCGGCTGCAACATTGTGATCGGGTTTTTCATTTTTACATATTGCACCAAATAGTTCAACATAGCTATACCATTTTTCACTTATATCAATACCTGGGGTAAAAGTGTAAATATAGGCTGGAGGTTTGCCAAACCTTTCCCATTCCATACCAAGGTTATAGCTCAGGGATATTATTGGGGATAGTGTATGTTGCATGGTAAACCTAAAATTGGCTCCATCTATTGTATCAGAGTAAGGAGTTTGAAGCCTTCTTAGGTCGTAATGTGCTATCAAAGAAGTTTTAGGCCTCAATCCTTTTTCTTTTAAAAAATTAAGCTTACCACCAACCTGTACACTTTGTAAACCGGTTTTTCTATTACTAACAGTATTGCTATCTTTTTGCTTATCTGTTCCATAAGTTGTAATTAACCGCAGTTCAAAATTTTTTGTAAGTCCGTATTTAGTGAGCAACGCAGGGTGCTGAAACATAATTTCCTTTTGATGCTTAAGGTGTTTATCAGATTGTTTTAAAAAACCCAATTCAAACTGTATCCAATTTTTTGGAACAGTATTAACGCTTTCACTTTGGTCGGGCCTGTCGGTATCTATCTTATTACTTTGAGCATAACTGCTGCCATAAAATAAAAGTATAGGTAAAACTAATAATTTAATATTCATTGTACTAAAATAAAAATTAGATAAGTCTAAAAAACAAAAATAAAACTATTTTTGATTGTACAAAGTAATTTTAAGAAAATAGATGATTATTATTTTATTACTGCAATGCCGTTTATTACTGATTCCAGGTTTTTTTCCTTGAAGTAGGTTTTGCAAAGGTCTTCGGCCCTATCTAATACCTGCTGTATGGTAATTTGTGTGGGACCAGCAATTTTATATGCTTTGGTGAGGGCTGTTTTTTCATCTTTTTCAGATGTTTGTAATAGTGCTTCTTTAATTACTTCTGCTCTAAGGCCGTTATCTTTTAAATTGCCCAGTTCTGCAATCATCCAGCTTAGCGCATAAAAACGATTTTTATCAAATAATAAAAAGAAATTTTGTGTGCCGGCATCGGGCATTATATTATACCTGGAACCCGTTATTTCTTTGGTAAGATATTTAGAAAGGAATTTTGGCGTAGCTTTTTTTGATTTACTTAACTGTATGCAACCCAGCAAGGCTTGCGGATAAATGCTAAGCCAGCGAAGCTTTCTTCTAAATTCATGTACATCGTTTTCAACATCCGTAAACCTGAATTTTTTTTCATTAATGAATTCGAGTATTTTATTAATGGCTTTGATGTAAAATGCCTGTATGCTTTTAATTTCTTCTTTTTCATCCTGCCAGTTGGCTTTACTAAGTTTTTTTCTTGTTTTTCTTATACGGTTGTTATCATCACCCAACCATTTTTTTTCTATCAGTATTTCATTCAGGCTTTGTATTTTTTCCCTGCTTTGTGCCTGTAAATATGTGGTTATTGTTTTTGATATTTTTTTATTGGCAGCAAACTCTTTTGCAAAAGCATCATAATAATCAATGGCGCCAATGGTATCTTCCAGTAATTTAAAATGGGTTTTAATTTTTTCAAATTTTTTCTTATTATGAATACCGCTATACATTTTGGCTAATCCTTCAAGCATAAATAAAGGCGTGCGGGCATTATTCTGGTATAGCCATAATGCAGGATTTTTTTGTTTGGCGGCTTTTGCCAGTAATGTTTCCAATTGATTTAAGAAATGATCAAATCTCGATAGCCCGTTTTTCATCTAAGTTTTATTTGTTTTTTAAAATTTAATTAATTCACTCATCAACCCTTTTCAAAAAAGGCTACAGAGCCACCAACCCATTCTTTGTTTTTATTATATCGGGTGCCAATCATTTTGCCTTTGCTTAACCGGGCAAGGTTATGAACCGCCTTTGGCCGGAGCCAGCCTTTTTTCCAAAAAAAGAACAGGCGTATTTCAGCTTTTGCATTTCCATCAGGGGTTTTTATTACATCAGCATATTTTACTTTCTTTTGTAATATCCAGTTTTCAGGATCTTTTACTGCATCTATATCTGCTTGTGTAACATCAATAACTACACCCATACCTGCAAAAGAAAATAAAGGTTTTAAAACATAATTTTCTAAATCGCCAGGCATTTGTTTTAGTTCATTTAAAAAATATGTTTGTGGCACATGTGGGTTTATAATATACGGTAGTGTGAATTTACTTATGCGGTAAAACCAGTTTGGATGCGGAACCCATTCCACATCATAAGGTTTGGTAAGGTCAATCACATTTCCCAATCCTTCCTGTTTTTGCAGGTCATCAAAAATTACACGGTTATAAATTCTTTTTACAGGTGTTTTAATGCCATTATTCATATAATACAACTTATTGCCTTCGGCTATTAGTTTGGTAAGGCAAACCGTTTTAATACCAAGCAATTGTTCTGTACAATAAAAATCTATCCTGGTCTTTTGTTGCTCCGGAAAAATTTCAAGCAGTATTACATTTTCCGGATCCATATCGCCCACTATAATTTCTTTCAGTAACTGTGTGTAACTTTCCTTATTGTAACCATTAAGGTAAGCCGAAAAATTTGCCGGCAGGTTAGCATAGGCAGCCGTTAACTCGGAATGAAACACCTGGAAAGCAAAAAGTGTGGGGAAACCCTGCATTTCAATCAACTGCGGTTCAAGACCAGCTTCGCTATTTTCGCAAACACCAAAATCAAAAACTAAAAATTCGGGATGATTAGTTTCTCCGGGCACTTTTACATTATCCGGTATGCCTCTTTCTGTTATCTTATTAAATTGGGGGTCAACAATTACATCAATAATATCTTCGCAGGCATCAAGCATATTTTTTGTAAAATCGGCGGGTACAAAAACAGGCGTTTCGGCATTTCTAAAATCAAGCGAACCCGGATGCAGCGCTTCAATCTTTTGCATGTATGCATCATATTTTTCTTTGGTAAACGCTGCGTTGAATTTTTCTCTTATTTCTTTTATCATAACAGGAGGATTTTTTAGCTTATTTATTTGTGTTTAATAAATATAATGATAAAATTTCATTTTTATACTTCAAAAAACAGGTATTGACATACACAAACAAATGTAAAAGTGTTTCACAATTATTGAGTGCAAAAAAATGTAATCAGAAAAAAAATAAACAACACCTACACTTCAACAGGCTGTTGGGCTTCTACAGCATTCATTAAAAAATTGGGAAGTATATGGGTGTAGGTCCACATTATTTTTTCGGGATCATTTAATTGGTCAATCATAGATTGCCATTTTGCTTCGCCATGATTTTCAATGACTGTCTTTTTTCTATCTTCAGTTTGCAAGTGAAGGCTCATACCAATGGCATCGGCTTCGGGATGAAATTGTGTACCAATCATATTCTCATTAAAACGGATGGCCATAATGGCTCTTTCATAAGGTACATGCGGCCTGTTTTTTTCTATAGCTAAAATTGATGCGCCCATTTGTTGTAACTTATTGTGATTGGGTTCGGTTACCTGGTAATCTCTGCTGTCAACAGCATAAAACGGATCCTTTAACCCGTTAAAGATAATTTCATCTCTTCCATCACTTAATAAGTGCATTGGAAAAATACCAAATGAAGTGCTTTTTCTTTTATTTACATTGGCTATATCATAATGCCTGCATACCAGTTGAAATGAATGACAGATAAATAAAACGTGTTTTTTTTGAACATGTGCCGGGTTGTTGTTCCATTTTTCAATTTTACTTAGCCAGCCAAAATATGCTTTTTCCCATTCGCTGCCTTCACTTTCTAATGGACTGCCTGGCCCACCACTTGAGATATAGATATCATAACCAAGATCGGGTACTTCATTTTTTAAGCGTACATCAAATTCATCCCAACTTAAATCAAGATGATTTACTTCGCCAAACTGGTTAAGGATTTCTCTGATACAACGCATACCCTGATTAGCAAAACCTTCATATAAATCAAGAATAGCGATACGGATGGATTTTTTTTCGATCAAGTTCATATACAAACTTAACAATTTTTTAAAAAAACCTGTTTTACTATTAACAGCCTTTTATTAACGTGTTGTGGATAGTATAATTATTTACAGGTATCATTACATTATCTTAAAAGTATCACTGTTCCTTTCATTTCAATAACAGCCCCGTTTTTATCAATACCTTTTATCATCCAAACATAGGTGCCGCTATTGGCTGGTTTACCTTTTAAGGTTCCATCCCAACCCTGCATCCATTGCCTGGTTTCATACATCAATGTTCCAAAGCGGTTAAAAACACGGAAATAATCAGTACTTCTGATACCTACTGGTATGGGCCTGAAAATATCATTGAGGCCATCGCCATTAGGTGTAAATGAATTGGGCAGGTAATACATGGGGCCTTCATATACTTTTATAAATACATCATCAGATGCGATGCAGCCAATAGCATCGGTTACTAAAACGGAAAAGTAGGTATCGTTATATAAAGTTGCCAAAGGATTTTGTATAAACGGATTGTTTAAAGGCCCGGCAGGACTCCATAAATAATTTGTACCACCGGTAGCCATAAGCTGGTGTGGCCTGCCTTTAATAGCATTAGTATCATTGCCTGCAAATGCATTTACCGGTGCTTGCATTATTACCCACACACTATCGGTTACCGAAAAATTACAACCATATTTATCTGTTATGGTAAGATAATATTGTTGTGTAGTATCGGGTGTTGCCAATGTTGTTGGCATATTAGGTGATGCAAGTGTAGCAGCCGGCGTCCAATTGTAATCTACTCCTCCTGATAAATTTGTTGCCGTACCCTTTAAAGTTGCATTTGTTTTATAGCAGATGATGGTATCGCTGCCTGCATTTGCCACCGGCTTTTTTAATACATTTAGTACAACAGAATCGGTACGCTGGCAAATACCCCATTGGGCAATAAGGTAATATTTAATTGTATCAACAGGTGTAGCAATAGGGTTTTTAATAGTATCGGTATTTAAAGTAGCGGCAGGGCTCCATTTAAATACATCGGTGCCAGGGTTTGTTTGTGGCTGCAAGGTTATGTTGCTGCCAGCACAAATAGTGCTATCGGCGCCTAATTCCAATCGCATTGTATCGTTTAAGGTTACAATGGCATTGCTGTTTGCAATGCAACCGTTGGCATCTTTAATTTTTATGGCTGGATAATTACCTACAGCAACAGAAAAAATATTTCCGGGTTGATAAGTAACACCATTATCAATTGAGTAGTTGTATAAAGGAGTACCGCCGGTTGCATTAATGCTGATACTGCCATCTGTGTTGGCGCAACTTGCCTGTGAAGTATTAGAATTGGCAATAAGTAAAGATGGTTGTGTAATGATAATAGTAGTATCCTTTGTACAGCCGTTACCATTTTTAATTCTAAATGTATAAGTGTTGGCAGCAAGATTGCTAAATGTACCGCTTGTTTGGTAAGTAACCCCGGCATCAGATGAAAATTCAAAAGGTGCTAGCGGGCCTGTTGGGTTAAAGCTAACTTCACCAGTATTTTGGCCATTACAGATTAGATCTTTTTTAATGGCATTTGCAAAAAAAGCTGCTGGAGATGTAATGATAACTGTAGTATCGCCAGTACAGGTTGAACCAATTACCCTTGCCAGGATAGTATAGGTTCCTGCCGGTAAATTAAATACAGGGGAGGTTTGCCAGGTTGTACCATCGGCCGAATATTCAATATTAGCGCCAACTGGTGAAGTAACACTAATTTGCCCTGTGCCCGACGAAGGGCAGGAAGCAGGTATTATGTTAGTAGCAATAGGATTTAATGTTTTATAAACAATAATGGTATCCGATCCTTCTGTTTCAACAGCAGGATTATCGCATTGGCGGTAAAAAGCCCTAACTACATAACTCATACTATCCTCGGTCTGGCAAATGTTAGTAAAAGTTGCTTGCAACTCTCCATTACCCAACGGGCTTGTAGTTCCTGTTGCCATCCAGGCGCCGTTTTTAAATAGTGATACACTATCCAGCAATGAGGTTGGGCCGCTTGGAACATATCTGTAACCTTCATTTATTGCAGTCCAAATTGTTCCGTTTTTTCCAGGTGGACATACTGCTTCGTTCCTTGTAAAGTTTTGTACTCCGGCAATAGTATATGCTCCATGACTTGAACCTGCACAAGTCGGTTTGTTTTCATAAAAAACATCAATTATTCCTGATCCCTCATATAAAACAGCCTGCATGGTACACAAATTTTGAGGATTGTTGTTAGGGCATATTCCATTTTCGAAAAATCCTATATGATAGAAAGAAACAACAAATCTCCTGCATGGAGCAGAACCTTCAACCCTCCATTCTATTTTACTTTCGGGGGGTGAAGTAGCAGGGTTCATATCATAATAGCCTAAAAAAATACTTGCTGGTGGAGGATAAAACGTATTTTGTTCATCAGGGTTACCGCCATTAAACCAAATTGAATCTCCTGCTCTCATAAAATAACCTTCAATTTTATTGGCATTTGTTACATCAAAAGTTAACACACCATTTGAACCTACACAAAGTTTTCCATACGTATTGCCATAAAAACAAAATGGAAATGGGAGTGCAAAGGCATTAGAAAAATGGTCATCATCATTTACTAATGGATCTGTTGTTCCCCCAGGTGTTTTGTATAAATAAGGTGCGTATGGGATTGAAATAACCTTATAAGTTTCAGTTGTTCGTAAATCTGGTATTCTTGCATTTAAATTCAAGCAAGATTGTAAACATGAAATAGTGGTATCGTTACCAGCAGCCACATTAAAACAGGATTGTGCCTGCAGGTTAAAATTAAAATACAGTAAAGCATAAATGCTTAATAATAGAAGTTTCCTCATTCAGATGTTTAATATAAAATGGCAGTGAAGTTAAATAAAATACTGAATTGTAGCATTACATAAATATTCACAGCAAAAGGTTACTTACAATTTCTTATTTTTGCCCTAAAGTTTACGATAATGAATAAACAAACTTCTTTTACATTACTAATTGCAGCCCTTTTAATTGTAGTAGCTGCTTTGTCGAGGGTATTTATGTATCCACATAATTTTAGCCCAATAATTGGTATGGCCGTTTTTGCAGGAGCCGTAATAAAAGACAGGAGGCTGGCATTTGCAATGCCCTTGTTGGCTATGTTCCTTAGCGATGTGCTTTTTGAAGTATTTAATATTGCGCCGGGCTTTTGGGGCTGGGGGCAATT
>DAOLYC010000072.1:0-9098 GCA_035425605.1 Ferruginibacter sp. | reverse complement strand
TCATCTACCGTTCTGCAAAAAGGTATCATCACCACTACATTATCAAGTCCCATATCTTCCCTTACTTTTTTTATGGCCTTACACTCCAGCCCAAATGCAGCTTTGTAAGTATCAGAATAATACCTGCTGGCGCCACGCCATCCAATCATCGGATTTTCTTCATGTGGTTCAAAATGTTTTCCGCCCAACAGGTTATAATATTCATTGCTTTTAAAATCGCTGAAGCGAACAATAACTTTGTTTGGATAAAAAGCTGCAGCTATCTTGGCTACGCCATAACTAAGTTTCTGAATAAAATAATCTTCTTCATTTTCACAGCCTCGTATCATTTTTTTAATGGAAGCTGTTAGTTCAACATCTCCAAGTTTATTATGCTGCATCAATGCCAAAGGGTGTACTTGAATAAAATTATTGATAATAAATTCTTCCCTGGCAAGCCCCACACCCGAATTGGGCAAATGCGAAAATTTAAACGCCATATCGGGCGAGGCCACATTTAGCATAATAGGCGTTTTTACATGCGGCAGGTGAGAAAGATCGGTTTCAACTTTTTCAAATTGTACTTGTCCTTCGTACACTACACCTTCGCCACCTTCGGCGCAGGATGCTGTTACAAACTGGCCTGTACTTAATATTTCTGTAGCATTATTACAGCCAACAATTGCCGGTACGCCCAATTCACGGGCAACAATTGCAGCATGGCAGGTTCTGCCTCCCTTATTGGTAATAATGGCCGAAGCTTTTTTCATAATAGGTTCCCAGTCGGGGTCTGTCATATCTGTTACCAATACATCTCCATGTTTAAATTCATGTCCTTCGGTTACTCTTTTATCAAGTGAAAATAATATAGAAACATTTCCAGCTCCAATCTTATCTCCTACAGCTATACCTTTTACCAATGCTTTTTTGGGTTCATCAGCATCTATAACATAACTGATAATTTTATCAAAATCTTTTTGCGAATGAATCGTTTCGGGCCTCGCTTGTACAATAAACAGTTCTTTTGATAAACCATCCACGGCCCACTCCACATCCATTGGACACCAATTTTCTTTTAACTTACTATAATATTCTTCAATGCTGGTAACCCAGCGGGCAAGTTGCAATATACGTTCATCAGTTAGGCAATACCGTTGCTGTAATGGTTTCTCTACATTAATTATCTTAACACGTTCATCGGGGTTATCGCCATACACCATCATTTTATCTTTATTACCAAGTTTTTTTTCGATGATGCTGCTATAGCCTTTTGCAAGCGTAGGTTTAAACACCAAATATTCATCCGGCGAAACAGAGCCCTGTACAATCATTTCGCCCAACCCAAAAGATGCATTAATAACAACCACATCTTTAAACCCACTTTCTGTATCTAATGAAAAAGCCACACCGGAAGCACCCAAATCGCTTCTAACCATCTTTTGAATACAAACTGAAAGGCCAATATTAAAATGGTCGTAGCCAAAACTTTGCCGGTAACTGATGGCACGGTCGGTAAATATTGAAGCAAAACAATTGCGAACAGCATTCATTAAAGGCGCCGGGCCACGAACATTAAGGTAAGTTTCCTGCTGGCCGGCAAAAGAAGCATCGGGCAAATCTTCGGCTGTTGCCGAAGAGCGAACAGCCACATCCGTTATTTCCTGGTCGTACTCCTGGCTAAGTTCATAATATCTTTCTATGATAGCATCGCTTAGGTTACGGGGAAATTTTGCATTCTTTAAAAGTTGCCTGGCCTGCAAACCTCCCCGCCGTAAAGATTCTATGTCATCCAGTTTAATTTCATTTATGATCTGTTTTATTTGATCATCTAACTTGTTATATTTTATAAATTCACGGTAAGCAGCAACAGTAACCACAAAGCCTCCGGGTATTTTTATACCCAGGCTGGTAAGGTTTTGAAGCATTTCGCCCAGGGAAGCATTCTTGCCTCCCACCTGTTCAATATCTTTCATTCCAACTTTATCCAGGTCGGCTAAATAGGTTGTAGCATTCATAATTTTTGGGTTTAGATAATTTGTAAATGAATTTATACCGGGTTCCTGTGATGTACGGAAAACAAGCCACAACAAAATAATTAAAATTTATTTCTAAACCAATCATTAAATATTATTCTCGTTTACATGGGTCATTTGAAATAACTTTAAGGTTTGAAATAAACATTAAAATTTTAACGCTACTTTTTCTTTACAATAGCGATAAATTTTTTTGTTGAAAAAAAGTTAGCCCAAAAACTATAAGCACAAACACATGAAAAGAAAGCAATTTATTTCTTCAATAGTTCCATTGGCCGCCACTTTAAGCGCTTTTGCTCATGGCAAAACAAATTTAAACATCCAAAATCCTACTGCTATTCCGCCATATTTAAAACCGGGAGATATGGTAGGTATTTGCTGCCCGGCTGGTTATATTACCGAAGCTGAAATTAAACCTGCTTTATTAAAATTGAATGAATGGGGCTTTACTACCAGGGTTGGCAGCACAGTTGGTAAAAAAGATTTTACTTACGGCGGCACCGACGATGAAAGATTACAGGATTTGCAACAAATGCTGGATGATAAAAATATAAAAGCTATTTTATTTGCAAGAGGCGGTTATGGCGCAGTAAGAATTATTGACCGGGTAGATTTTAAAAAATTTAAACGAAATCCTAAATGGGTGATAGGTTTTAGCGATGCTACTGTATTTCATTCGCACATTAATGAAAATTACCGGGTGGCTACCATCCATTCAAAAATGTGCAACAGTTTTCCTGATGACTGGAGCAAGGCAGAAGCCATGCAAAAAGAAACCATTGAATCCATTAACCTTTGCCTGAAAGGTGAAAAGATGAAGTATCTTTTTTCTCCAAATGAAAAAAACAGAACCGGCCTGGCCACTGGCGAACTGGTGGGTGGAAATTTAAAAACGCTTGAATCGCTGGCTGGCAGCAGAACTAACATACATACAACCGATAAGATATTATTTGTAGAAGATACCGGCGAATACCTGTATAGCATAGACCGCATGTTTTGGAATTTAAAACGAAGTGGTAAGCTGGAAAAACTGAAAGGTTTAATTATTGGCGGATTTAAAATAAAACCTGATGATGCCGGAGAAGCCTTTGGCAAAACTATTGAAGAAATTGTGCTGGAAAAAGTAAGCGAATACGATTATCCGGTTTGTTTTGATTTTCCGGTGGGCCACCAAAAAAATAATTATGCTTTAAAATGCGGCGTAATACATACATTGGGTGTACATTTAAACGAATGCAGATTAACAGAAGAAAGATGATTAAAATTCCTCCTTATTTAAAAAAAGGCAATTGCATAGGTATTACCTGTCCTGCCGGTTATATGGCTGCACAAAAAGCGCAAGCTTGTATAAACATGTTACAAAACTGGGGTTTTGAGGTGATGGTGGGCAAAACTTTAGGCAGCAAATCGAAAAATTATTTTAGTGGCACCGATGCACAAAGACGAGATGAAATGCAGGCTATGCTGGATGATGAAAATATTCATGCCATACTTTGCGGCCGTGGCGGTTATGGTGTTGGGAGGATTATAGATGAGCTTGATTTTACAAAATTTAAAAAGAACCCAAAATGGGTTATCGGTTTCAGCGATGTAACGGTTTTACATGCTCATCTTTTTAAAAATGTAAAAGTGGCTTCATTACATGCCCCGATGGCATCGGCATTTAATGATGGCGAAAATGAATATATCCAATCATTACAGCATGCAATAACCGGCAAAAAATCTACTTATAGTTGCAAACCGCATGTTTATAATAAAACCGGAAATGTAATAGCACAATTAGTTGGCGGCAACCTTTCGCTGCTGGCACATTTAACCGGCACAGCAGATGATATAGATACAAAAAACAAAATTCTATTTATAGAAGATATTGGTGAACAAATTTATAATGTTGACCGTATGATGTACCAGCTAAACCGCAGCGGCAAACTAAAAAACCTTGCAGGGCTTATTGTTGGTGGATTTACAGATATGGAAGATACCGAACGGCCTTTTGGTAAAAAAGTTTATGCAGTTATTAAAGATACTATTGCCCAATACAATTATCCTGTTTGTTTTAATTTTCCTGTAAGCCACAAAAAAGAAAATGTGGCTTTAAAGATTGGAATAGAATACCGGTTAAAAATCTCAAAAACCAATACACAGTTATTAGAGGTTTAATAAACTATCTAATTTTTGTTTTACCAAATCAAACTCATTCAAGTTATGATGTGTACCATTTTTAACAACAACAAATTCATCAGTAGGTTTTAAAATATTTTTTAGCCGAACCGCATTTCGGTACGGTATTACGCCATCATTGGTACCATGAAAAATGATGATAGGATAATTTACATCTGCCAGGAATTCATTTATTGGAAACTTATAGGTTGACATCATAGTTGTTGGATAAATAGGTGCATAACAACTAAAAAGCGAAGGAATACTGTAATAAGGTGTTTCAAGTAGCAGCATTTTGTTATTTGAGGCAGAAGCTACATAAGCCGCAATGCCAGTGCCTAAAGATTTTCCATAAATAATAATGCTGTCTTTCCCATATTTTGCTGCTGCCATTTTTTGTACCTGTAATGCTTGCTGGTACAGGATATTTTCAGATATTTTTCCGGTTGATTTTCCAAAACCTGGATAATCTTCCATCCAAACTTCATATCCGTGTTTGGTGAAATTGGATGCAAATTTTGCATACCGCTCAATATTTTCTTTATTGCCATGATAATAAACTACTACCCCTTTTCTCACCGAATCGGCAGGAAAAAATTTAATCATATTTACCGTATCGGTTTTATTGAAAGGGATATTCACCTCTTGAAATTTTAACTTATTGGCAGAATATTGAGAAAAATGGTACACATAAGCACTTGAAAGTTTTTCGGGATGAAATAAAAAATTTTCCTGCAGGTAATACAATGCAATACCAATGCCACAATAAAATATGATAATGATTTTTAACCAGCGGAAAATTGTTTTTCGTTTCATGGATGGCAAAGATATATGAAATGCAGTAAGCGCTTACCTGTTATTGCCGGTAAGCAATATTAGTACTGCAAAATATCTCTTAAAAAATTATGGTATTCCGGAAAAGTAGAGAGGTTATTGTGTCCGCCACCTGCAATGCGTATGAGCGTTATCTTACGTGGATTAAGCGCCTGTAATTTTTCGCTGTTGCCAATGGGCAGCAACCAATCTTTTGTGCCATGCAAAATATAGGTGTGGCAGTTTACTTTGGTAATCCATTTATCGGTACGCATGTGGTAACGTAAAACATATTTCACGGGCAATATGGGTAAAAACCTTTCCACTGCTTTTTTAAAGTTAAAATATGGTGCATCCAGAATCAGGTACCTGGGTTTGTTATCGCTGGCAATTTTTGCGGCAAATCCACTTCCCATACTGCGGCCATACACAATGATATGGTTTTGGTTGTAGGTAGCAGCCAATGTTTCAAAAACAAATTGCATATCGCTAAGCATATCTTTTTCGCTGCGTTTGCCGGTGCTTTTACCAAAGCCACGGTAATCAACCAGCACCACATCATAATTATACCTGTAAAAATCTTTAGCATATTTTGCCCACCCCTTAATGCTTCGGGTATTGCCATGAAAATAAAGTACCAGGCCTAATGGTTTAGCTACGGTAAAATGAAGGCCATTAATGCGTACGCCGGGTTGTACATTAAAAAAAAGCTCTTCAAAAGGAACATCATATTTATAAACAAAATCCTGTTTTAGTTTTTCGGGTTTAAAAATAAAACGCTCCTGTATAAAATATGCAAGTATGGAAAGCGCAGCAATTCCTATTATTATATAAAGGATAACCTGAAGCAGAGCGTTAGTTGGTTGTTTAAATGTTTAAAATGGATTGTGCCTGTTAAAGTAATAATTCTCTATTTAACATCAAAAATTAAAAACTTACACATCAAACTGTTTTTTCCAGGCTTCGGTACCACCAATTAGGTTAAAAAGATTAGTGAAAGGGTATTTCTCCTGCAGCCGCTGTATGGCTAACTGGCTGCGTATGCCTTTGCGGCAATATATGATAACGGGCTTATCAGTTTTAATTTTTTCTATCAGTAGGGCTATTTCGTGCAGAGGAATTAGTTGTCCACCAATATTAAATTCTTCGTGTTCAAAATCTTCTCTTACATCAATCAATTGAAAATCTTCGTCATGCTCAATTTTTTGTTTAAGTTCTGTAGCAGTTATCGAATTCATTTTACAAATTATAGGAAGATACTTTTAAATCACAAATTTAGTTATTGAAAATTACATCATCATTTAACTATCTTCATCGGGATAAATACGTTGTAATTTTAAACTGCTAACCGGCGAAATGATTAAAGGAAATTTTTCAACAAACACAGTACTTTGCTCAAGTCCAAATCCTTTTTCTTCGTTAAGCGAAATTTCTTTTAGCCAGAAATAGGCACGCATGATGATTCGTTCAAAAAACGGCAACTCATTATCCTGACTAAGGAATTTTTCGAGTACAATAAATTTAAAATCGCCAGCCATTTTATTCCTTTGCTGACTTTCGTACCTGCTGGTAACATTTACTTCACGGTTAGCCACCAGGTCTTCTACCACTTTTTTAAACATTAGGTTAATACGGGGCTGCATCCTAAAACCGAGCCTGAACTCAACCCTTATAATATCATTGGGAATGATATGTTCTACCGAGTATTCGCAGGTATAAGGTGCATCAATAGTATCAACATGTATAAACCAAAAGATATCGGCACGTTTTGGGCGGCCGCTTAATATACTGTAAATGATTTTATGTTCTATCTCTTTGGGATTGTTGGCGCTGGTTAAATATACCAGGTGTGTGGCGTATTTAGGTACCGATGAATCGTTGCTTAGTTCTTCCAGCTTTGGCACATATTCTTCTAACCGTACAAATTCTATGTAGCGGTTTTTAATTTTACGGCTGCGGAACCATACATACATAATTGAGAACATACAGAAACCGATCATAAGGGTTATATATCCGCCATGAATAAATTTATCCATCAATGCAAACAAAAATGAAACTTCTATGATTCCATAAATGAAAAGAAACACATAAATAAATCCGGGTTTAACCCTGTGCAATACCAGGTAATTGGCAAAAAGAATGGTTGTCATAATCATGGTACTTATGATGGCCAGGCCATAAGCTGCTTCCATTTTTGAAGATTCCCTGAAGTACAATACCACGCCAACACAGCCTGCAAATAAAAGTGTATTAATAGCCGGAATAAAAATTTGTCCCTTTGCTTCTGTTGGGTAATTTATTTTTTAATTTAGGCCAAAGGTTTAGCCGAATTGCTTCGTTTATTAAAGTAAACGAACCTGTAACCATAGCCTGGCTGGCAATGATGGCTGCACAGGTAGCAATAATAACACCCGGCACAATAAACCATTGAGGCAGCAAGTCGTAAAATGCATTTATACCTTCAACTTTAATTACTGCATCACTTAATAATTTACCATTGTGAAGTTTAAGTAAGCTTGCTCCTTGTCCGAAATAATTTAATAGTAAACATGTTTTTACAAATATCCAGGAAATACGGATGTTGCCTCTGCCACAATGCCCAAGGTCGCTGTACAGCGCTTCGGCGCCGGTAGTACAAAGGAATACAGCCCCTAACAGCCAGAAACCTTCGGTATAAGTAAATAAAAAATGAATGGCATAATATGGGTTTAACGCACGAATGATGGTAAAATCATCGCTTATATGAAAAATGCCAATAACCGCAAGCATGCCAAACCATATTGACATGAATGGGCCAAACATTTTACCAATACTACTGGTTCCAAACTGTTGAGCAACAAAAAAAACTACTAAAATGCTCAATACAATGTAAACAATTGTATTTTGATTTAATTCATGAAAACTGGGTAATTCTTTTAAGCCTTCGATGGCCGAAGTGATTGAAATTGGTGGTGTAATAATTCCGTCGGATAATAAGGCTGCTCCTCCAATCATAGCCGGTATAACTAACCATTTTTTTCGCCTGCGTACCAGTGCGAACAAGGCAAAAATACCTCCCTCTCCCCGGTTATCGGCACGCAATACCATCACCACGTACTTAATGGTAGTAAGTAAAGTTATTGTCCAAATGATGAGTGAAAGAGTGCCTAATATGAGACTTTCATCTATAACTCTTCCCTTAATGATGGAGTTAAATACATAAAGCGGAGAAGTTCCTATATCACCGTAAATAATTCCTAATGCAACCAAAAGCCCGGCTGCTGTAACCTTGTTAACATGTTTCAACGCACAAAAATTTAAACATTCAACAAAAAATAAATTTCAAATTAGATTAATAAAAGTTCTTTATCAACCAGAATTTCAAATTAATATTTTTAAAATGTAAGTACAAATGTATAGGTAAAACATAAAAACCTGCCTATTTATTTTATGTGATAATAAACTGCAAGTAATTATTACTCATTAACCATTGGCTTTGTGTTTACATTTTTAACCTTAAAGGCAGTGTTTTTTGCAAAAAATTATAACATTTCCTCAACGGTTTTTGCTTTACATTTAATAAAGCATGAAGCGTATAAAACGATATTGCTTTTTATTGTTTGTACTGTGCGGAAGCAGTACCATTGTAACTGCACAGGACCTTACAGGAACCTGGGAAGGCGATATGGGAACCTACCAGTTTTTGCAGATTAACATCATACAAAAGGGCAATAATATATGTGGCTACACCTGGGATCATATAAGCTATAACCAACAAGACTTTTGCAAAGCGTTTTTTGAAGCAACCTTCGATAAAAAAAATCAAAAATTTATTTTAAATGGCACTTCGTTTATTGCCAATAGCGGCAGTCATATTCTCATGCATTTAGACCTAAGGTTAAAATATGTAAATAACCAGCCTGTTTTATATTACAACCCCAGCCGATTAGAAATAATAACAGCGTTAATGGCAGGCGAAACTGTACAATCACGTATTTTTTTAACAAAAGTATCTAATAAGCCTTACCAGGTTTTACCGCAAATGAGAGATTGTTTAAAAGAAAAAACAAAACAAGATGACATTATCCGTAAGAATATTCCTAAAAAGAAGCCTGATACAGTTGCAAAAGTTAT
>DAOLYC010000071.1:0-9114 GCA_035425605.1 Ferruginibacter sp. | reverse complement strand
CTTTTCTCTATGAAAGATACGGCCGACCAGGGTGAAATTGTTGACTTTAAACTGGCATTTAAAAATATAAGCCAAACAAATTTTGCCGATAGTATGAAATTCAATTTCATTATTACCGACAGGAATAATGTACCACATGCTATTGTATTACCTAAAGGAAAAGTACTGGTATCAGGCGATACCTTGGTGATTAATTTTAAAATAGATACAAAAAACTATCCGGGCGCTAATACCTTATTTGTAGAAGTGAACCCAAATAACGAGCAGCCTGAACAATATCATTTCAATAATATACTCTTTAAGGATTTGTTTGTACGGGCAGATGAATTTAATCCATTGCTTGATGTAACTTTTGATGGTGTACATATTCTTAACAATGATATTGTATCGGGTAAACCACATATACTCATAAACTTAAAAGATGAAAGTCATTTTCTTGCCCTGGCAGATACTTCATTAATTAAGGTTCAGGTTCGTTTTCCGGAACCTGATGGAACTTTACATGATTATTATTTTGGCGATACGATGCGGTTTACACCGGCTAACCTATCAACCGGCAATAATACAGCAACCATCGACTTTACACCTACCTTCCCCTTAGAAGGTGATTACGAATTGATTGTTTCGGGCAGGGATGTGGTTGGTAACACAGCAGGTGCAATAGATTATCACAGCAATTTCCAGGTGATAAACAAAGCCATGATTTCTAATTTGCTTAATTATCCTAACCCGTTCAGTACGTCCACTGCATTTGTATTCTATATTACGGGCAACCAGGTACCACAAAACATACGCATTCAAATTTTAACCATCACCGGTAAAGTAGTTAGAGAAATTACTAAAGATGAATTAGGACCCTTACATGTTGGTAGAAACATTACTGAATTTAAATGGGATGGAACCGATACCTATGGAGCCAAATTGGCCAATGGCGTGTATTTATACAGAGTACTTACCAATTTAAATGGCAAGTCGCTTGATAAATACAAAGCTGAAGATGACAACACAGATAAATTCTTTACCAAAGGTTATGGTAAGATGGTTATCTTAAGATAACAGAAACATTTTATTACCAAAAGGCAGCTGTTAAACGGCTGCCTTTTATTTTTTAAACCACTTAATAACAGCAGGAAGTTTGTTTAGTTTTAGAGCGCTGTAATTTTCTTCTTTGGCTGCAAAGCTGCTGTAAAAAAATGCAAGGCTGGAGATATCGCTCCCTTCAAAATCAAGCAATAAATCATCGCCGGCATGGTCTTTAATAAAAGCATTGATGAGGGCATGAGAAGCCCCAAGCGTTTTTCCGTTGGGATGGTTACCAACCAATATATAATATGCTCTTTTGTGCGAAAAGAAGAAAACAGCAGCAGCCAGTAACTGTTTTTCATTTGAGAAAACCCCATAAGTTGTTGCTTTCTGTTTTTTGTATAGATGGTTGTAAAGTTTCTTAAAATTTTCAAAATCATTTTCTGCAGGTGCAGCAAAAGATATTGATTGTGCTTTAGCTAACATAATTACATCGGCAATTCTTATGTTTTTATTTATTTGCAGGCCATATTTATCGCTCTTCCTAATATTTCGTTTTATATTTTCATTAAAGCGTTCAAATAAATTTTCATAACTAATACTTAAATCCAATACAAAATTTTTTCTTTCATAAAGCTTGTAATTGGTTAGTGTAAATACATTTCCGGGGTTAAAGTAAATATCCCAGTATTTAAATTTAGCAGGAACAGCCTGTAAGAAATTGTTCATCATTTGGGCAGTTATATTATTGCCAAATATGCCCAGGCAGGCCGTAAATGCCGGTTGGTATAAATAGTGAATAGCATATTTCTTATTCCATGTTAATGGCATTACAACTTCATAATCGTTCAATACCAGGGCATCCCAGTTTTTTGCCATCTTATCCAGGTAAAAAGAATATCCATATATCAATCCGTTTGATGCCATTTCAATACAGGCATCCCATTTTACCTTATTTATTTGTTGGTATGTTAGGTATTTTATTGCCAAATTAAAAAGGGATTTGAGGGGCCAGTCTTTTCAAACTTATATTTTGCAGGTCAATACTAAAAGCAATGTTTTTTATAAATCTTTTTTCAGTGATGGTAGATTTAAAATAATCTTTGTACACTTTGCTGTAAATTATCGGCACATATATATTAACAACATTCTTAAATAAAGAAAGCTGTAATCCTGCATCATAAATAAAACGTCCGGTTGCTGCATTTTTTTTCCATGCATCGGCATAAGTGCCTATATCAAAAAACACTTTTACAGGCAACTTAAAAGGCAGCACAGCAAACGGATTTATACCATCCGGAATGGTGCTGGTAAAATTTAAAGCAGCAAGCCATTCATCTGTTTTGCCAATTTTACTATTCAGGTAATCTGTGCGTACTTTAAAGCCTCCGTCTCTTATCATAATTTGTTGGTTAGAAAATCCTTCAAACTCATTTCGGCCTATAAAATAATTGCTGTAAGTATAATCTTCATAGCCTTTAGGTCCGGTCATATTTAAATGATAACGGTCGGTTTCAAATTGCTTGATAAATGTCTTATCACCCAGGTAAAAAAACTTGCCTGCAAACAAGCGTACATACATACCACCACTTTTGGCATAATTAAAATAATAATTTCCGGTAAATGCCAAACGGGCAAAACCATCGCCCTGTTCTAGTTGTAATGTTCCATTATAAGGGTATAGTACCCTGTTGTTTTCTACTACAAACTGTAATTGATTAACATATCTTGATGCTGTTGGATAAGTGATAACATCTACATTATTGATGGTATCTCTTGTAAACATCAATCCTTGCTCCTTAATAAAAAATGTTTTCCATTGAATAAATTTTGAAATACTACTTCGTGGATTTTTATTAGCAAATACATATTTAAGCGATGGTACAATTTTTGAAAACCGTTGTGCGTGTGTAGTATTGGTTGAATCGGTAAAATTATCGCCTGAAAAAGTTTCAGCAGCTATACCAAATACTATTTTCTGTCCATTACTTCCTGGGTACAAAGTATAGCTTATACGGCCTAAACCATTTATTTGTTTACTCTTTGTTGCATACATTGGAGCTACTACAAATTGAAGCCTGGTGGGAGCCAATGTGTAATTATGCAACATTGCACCCACCATAATCTTATCATAAAAATTATAGCCAATTGCAGGCAAAGCAAAAATATAATTGTGTTTATTCGTTTCTTTAAAGCTAAAGAAAGAAGTAAAGCGTATATCTTTTTTGTTTGTTGTTTTAGTAAGATTTCCTTTTTTGCTAAGCAACAAAAAGCTACTGTCAAGATTTTTTCCACTTACATCTTCCATCACTTTTTTAAAATCCTGGGGGTAAGGGTGTTTAAATTGCCAGCGCTGATAATATGACTGCATGCATTTATCAAATAATTCCAAACCCAATTCATCTTCCATCAGTTTCATCCAGTCGCCAGCTTTTATATAGGCGCTCATATTATAATTAAAATTGGAAAATTTTTTACTTTCGGTTTCTATGGGTTGATCTTTTTTTAATGCAATGCTTGTTTGTAATAAAGTGTGTTGCACATCATCGGGAAGCCTGTTTTTTATAAATGCAGATTTTGAATGTACAATGTCCAGGTTTGTATTTCCATATTGCTGTAACATATATCTGTTATCATAGTAAGTGTTCATGCCCTCATCCATCCATGGGTGTTCACGCTCATTATTTGCCAGTATGCCCTGAAACCAGTTATGCCCTACTTCGTGATTAATAACATAATCAAGCATTTTTTCCGATCCGCCATCTTTTAATAAAGTAATGGTAGGATACTCCATACCACCGCCATTGCCACCATCTACAACACTAACTACATTGTAAGGATATTCTCCCAGCCATTTAGTTTTTGTAAGTATTGCCCGTTTAATCAAGGATATACATTGTTTCCAGTTATCGCTGTTTTCAGAATAATAAAATGCATTTACCTGTATTATTCTTCCAGAAGGCAATTGAAGTGTATCAGATTTTACAGTAAAAGTTTTATCGGCAAACCAGGCAAAGTCGTGTACATTATTTTGTATAAACTGTATTGTTTTAGTTTTTTTTGATGAAGGAAATTCATCTTCGGGTTCTACTTTCTTTTTAAATGCAGTCTTCGGTTGTTTTGATTTTGGTTCTCGGTAAACTGGCTTATGTTTTTTTAGCCATTGTTTTTCCGAATCATTTTGCAACTCGCCAGTAGCGGCTACAACATAATTTTCTGGCAAAGTAATTTGCACATTATAATTTCCAAATTCAGCATAAAATTCACCCTGGTCTAAATAAGGGAAAGCGTGCCAACCTTTGCTGTCGTACACTGCAGGCGTGGGGTACCATTGTGTAATCTGGTATGACTGGCCAATGTGTCCGCCTCGTGAAAAATTAAAAGGAAGTTTTACATGAAATGGGGTTTCAATTTTTATTTTTGAAGCTGGAGCCAACGGCTTTGGTAAAATTAGTTTTATAATATCCTGGTGTTGAGGATGATCTTCAGTTTTAATAATTTCGCCATCTACTTTAAAACTAAGCCGGTTTATATAACCACGTTTATCAGCATCACTAAAATAAAAGGACGTACTACCGTTTTGTAAAGTCTGGTCGGTAAATGCTGTTTTATCATTTTTAAATGCATTGGGCCAAACATGTATCCAAATATAAAAAAGTGTATCGTACGAATTGTTGAAATATTCCATCTTCTCATATCCATCAAGTGTATTATCAACATCATTTAAAGTAACATCAATTGTATAATTTACCTGTTGTTGCCAATAAGGTGTAGTTTGGCAATAAGAAAAAGGTAAATAGCAAAACAAAAATATTAATACAGCGGCAATTATTTTCAAGGCAAATTAGTTTAATCAAAAATAACAAAATCGATGCAATCAAAACAAACGATGCATTATTTACCTTTTCCTAGTAAAATAATCTTTATGGTGTGCAGCATTATTTTAAAATCCAATGCCAGCGATACGTTTTCAATATACATCAGGTCGTAAAGCATTCGTACTGTCATTTCTTTAACCGATTCGGCGTAACCAAATTTTACCATGCCCCAACTGCTTAAACCCGGCTTTACTTTAAGCAGATAGTTATATTCTGGATGCAGTTGAATAATTTGATCAATATAAAATTTTCTTTCGGGCCTTGGCCCCACCAAACTCATTTCTCCTTTTAAGATATTCCATAATTGTGGTAATTCATCCAATCGCCACTTACGCATTGTTTTACCCCAGCTTGTAATCCTGGAATCGTTATCGCTACTTAGTTCGGGTCCGTTTTTTTCGGCATCGGGCACCATGCTCCTGAATTTAAACATAGTAAATGGCTTGCCTTTATATCCTATCCGTTCCTGGCGGTAAAATATATTGCCTTTAGATGAAATTTTAACCCGTAGTGCTATATAAATAAATAAGGGAAATAGTATGATTATACTTATCATACTTGTTCCTACATCTAAAAGTCGTTTTATGTTTTGTTGCCAGGCAGGCATCAGGCCCGATTGTAAATCTATAAGTGGAACCCCCAATACATTATTGGTTTTTACTGCACCACTAATTATATCTACATTATCTGCATTAATCTTGATGTTTACATTATTATTGCTAAGTTGTTGTAGTATCTTTTCCAGCTTATCTCTATCCGCTTTTTCAACAGCAATTATCACTTCTTCTATCCTGTTAGTTTTTATAATTGTACTTATATTGGCCACATTTCCCAGGTTTTTTATATCAGCAGGCCAATTATTATCTGTATTGCCATTAGCATAACCACAAATACGGTAGCCTGTGTTTTCAATATTATTTATTATGGTATGGTACAGGTTAATGGCTTTACTACCAGATCCAATGATAAGGGTATTAAAAAAAACTGTTTTTTTATTTAATTGTGATTTTGCTTTAAGTAAAAATAAAAGTCTTATAAAAAAAGTAAAAAAACTGTGTATGCCCCAAAGCGATATAAATTCTTTATAATAAATATTATAATCGCCGGTGGCATCGTAAAGTAAAAAAGTAAACAATATAAACAGGCAGCCAAAGAATGTATAAGCCAAAGTGTTTAATAATTCTATCAACCTGGATTTATGGTAAAGTGCACGATAAGTTCCTACCAGGTAATAATATATTAACCAGGCAATCGGGTATAAAAACAATCCTAAATAAAATTTTGGCCCAACTATAGGTTGTTCATCAATAATTTGCTTACGTACAAAATAAAAGCATACCCAGGAAATGATAGCTGCAACACAATCGCCTAAAGCATACCAACTGATATGTATCCTGTTTTGTTTCAAAAAAAAGAAAGTGTTCTGATTAGTTAAACAATTATAATTACTGATGTGTGGCGTTGGCAATTTTATCCAGAATTTGGTGCGCCACTTCCATGGCCCTAAAGCCATCTACCACACTTACAGGTGTTTCGGTATTGTTAATGATTGCATTTTTAAAATGCTCAAGTTCCATTTTTATGGCGTTAACTTCAATCACCGGCGGATTTGCAATAGCGATGGTTTTTTTACCGCTTTTGGTTTCAATGTCAAAAGTAAAAACATTGCTGTCGCCAGGCGAGTTCAATCTTATGATCTCTGTTTTCTTTTCCAGGAAATCAATACCGATGTATGCGTCTTTCTGAAAAAGGCGCATTTTACGCATTTTTTTCATTGATATGCGGCTACTGGTAAGGTTTGCCACACAGCCATTGTCAAATTCAATACGTACGTTGGCTATATCTGGTGTATCGCTCATTACTGCTACACCATTTGCACTGATATGATTTACATTACTTTTTACAAGGCTTAAAATAATATCTATGTCATGTATCATCAGGTCTAGAATTACACTAACATCTGTACCCCTGGGGTTAAACTGTGCCAGCCTGTGTACTTCAATAAACATTGGTTGTAAAACCTGGTCTTTTAAAGCCAGGTATGCAGGATTAAATCTTTCTACATGTCCTACCTGAAATTTTATATTTGCTTCCCTGGCAAGCTTCACAAGAGTTTTAGCTTCTTCTATAGTATTAGCCAGTGGTTTTTCTACAAATACATGTTTTCCTTTTTTTATAGCCTGTTCACAAAGTTCAAAATGAAATGATGTGGGTGCAACTATATCAATTGCATCGGTTGCATCAATCAGATCCTGTACATTTTCAAACCTGGGTATCAGGTATTTTTGTGCTACCTGTTCGGCATTATAATCATCTGTATCAGCAAACCCTATTAGTTTAACACCTTCAATATCTGCCCAATTGTTTAAATGAAATTTCCCTAAATGACCTGCTCCAATAACTCCAACTTTTAACATACTAGTATTTTTATCCTTGCTGTATAAATGTTTTACGGGTTAAAAATAATAATTGGTACTTATTAATTCTGTGTTTCTTCCCAAAAACCCATTTTACCAAATTTTTCAATCCTTTGCTCAACCCTTTTATCCGGATCAATGGATTTTAACTGTTGTATTACTGGTATCAAATAATCTTTTAGTGCATCGGCAGCGCCCTGGTAATCCCAATGTGCTCCACCCAATGGTTCTGGAATAACACCATCAACCAATCCAAATTCAAGCATATCTTTTCCTGTTAGTTTTAATTGTTCTGCAGCAATTTCTTTTTGTGCCCAACTTCTCCATAAAATGGTACTGCAGTTTTCAGGAGAAATTACGGTGTACCAGGTATTTTCCATCATATAAACTTTATCGCCTACACCAATACCTAATGCACCACCACTGGCGCCTTCGCCAATTATTACGCATATAACCGGCACTTTTAACCGTATCATTTCATAAATATTTCGGGCAATAGCTTCCCCCTGCCCTCTTTCCTCGGCTTCCATACCCGGAAAAGCCCCTGGCGTATCTATCAAAGTAATAATAGGTTTATTGAATTTTTCGGCCAACTTCATCAGGCGTAAGGCTTTTCTATATCCTTCGGGATTAGCCATTCCAAAATTGCGAAGCTGCCGGGTTTTAGTATTTGATCCTTTTTGTTGCCCCAAAATCATCACTGTTTCATTACCTAGTTGTGCAAAACCTCCCACCATAGCTTTATCATCTTTCACATTGCGATCGCCATGCATCTCAATAAAATTGGTACACATATTTTCAATGTACTTAAGAGTGTAAGGCCTGTCTGGATGACGACTAAGCTGTACTTTTTGCCAGGGAGTTAAATTTGCTGTAAGGTGTTTTTTTGTTTCAATCACTCGTTCTTCCAACATGGCAATAGCACCGCTCATATTGGTTTTCGACTTTTCCGATGTAGTCTTAAGCTGTTCTATTTGGTCGTATAACTCTTTAATCGGCTTCTCAAAATCCAAAAACTGCCGTTTTTTTAAATCAATCATGAATGATGTTTAGTATTTAAATTTACAAATTATTATTATTTATAGCTATTGGAGGCTGTAAGATAGTTTGTAAAATCAGGGCATACAATTTTTTTATAAAAGTTTTGGCATGAAATGTTAAGAAACCTATCTTTGCCCTCCCTTAAAAAGGGCAGTTTCATTTTTGTAAACTTGAAGATAATTGGATCGGTAGTTCAGTTGGTTAGAATGCCGCCCTGTCACGGCGGAGGTCGCGGGTTCGAGTCCCGTCCGGTCCGCAAAAGCTTCCTCAAAAAGGAAGCTTTTTTTATTTATACCAGTTTTATTTTCATACGTAAGAGCCTCAAAAGTTGGCTTTTATTAAAAAGGCTATACCATTGATGGTATTTTAGCAGATTAAAAAAACATAATCGGGAAAAAAGCTACCTCTATTTTTTATTACTAAAAATTGGGCTCTGCCAATGATTTTGTTTAAATCTATCTATTACTAATAACTAAAACATTTCGACAGTTGTTTATAGTTTCAATTTTTTCTAAAACTCTTGTCCAGTTCAATCGCTTCTTTTATCACTTCTTTTAAAGCTGTAATATCAATTTCATCTACCGACTGGTAAATCTTGTAAAAAATCTGTTTGTTAGTTCCATGTTTTAAATAATTGTTTGCATCTTTCAAACGATTATCTGCAATTATTCTTCCACTGAATCCAACAGGACCAATTGAACCTGCATCAGCACCGGAAATATCTTTTAATTCTTCCGGATGAGCAGGACGAACAT
>DAOLYC010000070.1:0-9127 GCA_035425605.1 Ferruginibacter sp. | reverse complement strand
TTATGAAAAATGTTTAAGTATAGGTATTGATATTACAAAAAACCTCATTCCTGTTGCGCCGGCAGCACATTACAGTTGTGGAGGTATTAAAACTGATGAGTATGCAAGAACATCCATTAAAAACCTGTATGCCGCCGGAGAATGTGCCAGTACTGGTTTACATGGCGCAAACAGGCTTGCAAGTAATTCACTTTTAGAAGCCATGGTTTTTGCACATCGTGCCTTTAAAGATTCGATAGTACAAATTGCTGTACAAAATAATAATTTGAATGCTGACGCTGTTGGCGACTGGAAGACAGATGGAACAAATGCGCCCAAAGAAATGATTCTGATTACACAAAGTGTTAAGGAATTAAAATTACTGATGAGCGATTATGTTGGAATTGTACGAAACAACGCAAGATTGCATCGTGCAATGAAACGCCTTGATCTTTTGTATGAAGAAACAGAAGCACTTTATCAAAAAACAATTGTATCTCCGCAATTATGCGAATTACGAAATATGATTACTGTGGCTTACCTGATAGTGAAAAGTGCCCAGTTTCGCCAGGAAAGCAGGGGTTTACATTATAATACAGATTATACCAACAAACAAGATCGGGTTCAAAATATCGTACTTTAAACGGCTTTATCTGGTTAACTTCGCCTGCTGCTATTATGTTAGCAGTTTGTAAAATTCAATATCATGTATTTTATCATTTACGGTTTTTTATATCTGCTTTCATTATTGCCCTGGCCAGTTATTTATTTTATTAGCGATGGAATTTATTTTTTTATCTTTTATGTTTTTGGGTACCGGCGTAAAATTGTTACAGGGAACCTAAGGATTGCTTTTCCGGATAAAACAGATAAACAGTTGGCAAGGATAAGTAAACAGTTTTATCATAACCTTGCAGACACTTTTGTAGAAATCATAAAACTCGTTTCAATGAGCGATAAAACTTTTGCTAAGAGATGCACCGGTGATTTTTCTGCAATTAATGAATTAATAAAAAATGGTAAGAATGTACAGTTGCATGCCGGACACCAGTTTAACTGGGAGATGGGTAGTCTTTTTATGTCAAAGTCCATTACGAGTATTCCAACTTATGCTGTGTATATTCCTATCGCTAATTCTGCCGTGGAAAGATTGTTCTTGAAGATAAGAGAGCGTTATGGAACAAAATTTATAAGGGCAACTGAGTTTCGGCAAAAGCGTGAAGAGATATTTAAGGAGCGCTTTGCCATTTTCCTGGGGGCAGATCAAAACCCTGGTAATCCAGCATCGGGATATTGGCAAAATTATTTCACAAAACCGGCCCCATTTATTACGGGTCCTGAGGTAGGGGGAATTAAAAATAATACAGCCATTGTTTTTGTACGGTCTAAAATAATTAAACGTGGTTATTACCAACTGGAATCTACTGTGTTTACTGCCAATGCAGAAACAACTAGTCGTGGTGAAATTACAAGAGCCTTTCGTGATTTTCTGGAAAAAATAATACGTGAAGAACCCGATAATTATTTATGGACACACCGTCGCTGGAAGTGGGAGTATAAAGATGAATATACCGGTAACTGGATAGACACTGTAGCAAAGGCATAAACTTAAATTTATTCAGTATTCATTTATTTCCTGCCCTTTTGCATATTATCTTATCTACTGCTATGTATCTTTGCCATTAATATGAATTTATAATCAGGCAACATGTATTATATTATTTATACGCCTCTCTATCTGCTTTCCTTACTGCCTTTAAAGGCACTCTATTTGCTTAGCGATACTATCGCTTTTTTCTTATTCCGCATTTTTGGGTACAGGCGAAAAATTATACAGGATAACCTGCTAATTGCTTTTCCAGAAAAATCTGAAGAGGAAAGAAATACAATTGCAAGAAAATTTCACCGGAACTTCACTGATTCATTTATTGAAACAATAAAATGTTTATCTGTTTCAAAAAATTTTTACGACAAGCATTGTAAAACCGATTTTTCATTGTTTGATAAACTGGCTGCAGAAAATAAAAGTTTTCAAATGCATGCATGTCATCAGTTTAACTGGGAGTGGATTAATCTATACTGGTCTATACATTTTAAACAACCCCTGGTTGTAGTTTACATGCCTATTAGCAGTAAACCGCTTGATAAATTGTTTTATAAGATGCGTACAAAATATGGCACTTATTTAATTTCTGCTACCAATTCCAGAGAAGGTTTTGTTGCCTGGCGAAATAAACTTCATTGCCTTACATTAATTGCCGATCAAAAGCCTGCCAGCCCTAAGTTTAGTAACTGGCTTTATTTTTTTAACAGGCCCACTGCTTTTATTCCCGGTCCCGAAAAAAATGCTAGCTTAAAAAAATGTCCGGTAGTTTTTGGTAGGGCTTTTAAAACAGCAAGAGGAAAATACAATACAAATTTAGTTTTGGCTTGTGATGATGCATCTAAATTAAAACCCGGAGAACTTACTTTGATGTATAGAGATTTTATTGAAGATGCCATAAGAAAGCAGCCTGATATGTATTTGTGGAGTCACAAACGATTTAAGTTTGAATGGAACGAAACATACAAAGATCTTTGGATTGACAACAGGCCAGCATTGTAAAAAAATCAATTTAATATACTCGTTTCTTTTTCAATTTTAATATTTTTTTGTTCTTTTATTTTATTCCATCCACCTAAAATATTACGAAGGTTATGTGTGCCTTCTCTTTTTAATAATGATGCAGCAATTACACTTCTGTAACCGCCTGCACAATGAATATATAAATTCTGATTGTCTTCAAAATGTGCAAGGTTTACTAAATCATTCATTTCGTTTAAAGGGATATTTTGAGCATTTTTTATGTGGCTATTTGCAAATTCAGTTTCATTTCTAACATCCACTACTACCAGATTTGGGTCGTGAAGGATATCCATCGCCAGTTCATCAGCTTCTACTTCTATAATCATATCTATGGGTTCGCCTGCATTTTGCCAGGCTTCAAATCCTCCTTTTAAAAATCCGAGAATTTTAGTAAAACCCACACGTGATAATCGGATGATTGTTTCTTCTTCTTTGCCATGTTCGGTTATTAATATCAAAGGTTTGCTATAAGATAATAAACTGCCTGCCCATTCGGCAAAACGGCCTTCGAGGCCTATAAAAATGCTACCGGGTATAAAACCGCCGGTAAAAATGTTTGCATGGCGTGTATCTAATACCAATACATCTTCGTTCTGTATTTTTTTAAACTGTTCAATTGATAAAGCTGTTAAACCTTTTTCTTTAATTGCATCAAGGCTTTCATATCCCTGCATATTTATTTTTGCATTTATAGGAAAGTATTGAGGGGCTATACCCAGGCCATTGGTAACGGCGGCAATAAATTCTTCTTTAGTTTGAGGTTGTAATGCATAATTGGTTTTCTTTTGTTCTCCCATTGTACTAAATGTTTCGGGCCCCATATTTTTACCGCAACTACTACCAGCACCATGTGCAGGGTACACCAAAATATCATCAGCCAATGGCAGAATTTTAGTTTGAATAGTATTGTACATGATACCAGCCAGTTCAGTACAGCTCATATTACCACTGCTTAAATCGGGGCGGCCAACATCACCTACAAATAATGTATCGCCGGTAAAAATTGCATAAGGTTTATCATTTTCATCACGTAATAAATAACAACTGCTTTCTAATGTATGGCCGGGTGTGTGAAGCACTTCTATAGTAAGTTTACCAAGTTTAAATATTTCATTATCCTTACTGTTATAAATTGTATAATTGGTTTTTGCATTAGGGCCGTAAATAATAGGGGCGCCAGTTTGTTTACTTAAATCAATATGGCCACTCACAAAATCTGCATGAAAATGTGTTTCAAAAATATATTTAATCTGGGCATTATTTTCTTTAGCCAGTTTTAAATACTCGTCTATATCTCTTAATGGATCAATAATGGCAATTTCTCCTTCACTTTCTATATAATATGCTGCTTCACTAAGGCATCCGGTATATAATTGTTTTACTAACATCTTTTTAATATTAATGATTAAAATTTTGCGGTAAAGATAAAAATAAAGAAGCGTTCCGGCTGTAACCAGAACGCTTTAGAAAAAAATTGCAGAAAATTTAACCAACAAGTTCTTTTACAAATTGGCTTATTTCCTCCAGCCGTTTAAAATTAACGGTATAGAAAATAAATTTACCGTCACGTTCTGTATTAACAATACCGGCTTTACGTAATATGGCAAGATGTTGCGAAGCAACCGACTGCTCTAATCGTAAACGAACATAAATCTCGGTAACTGTAATCTTTTTTTCTTCCTCAATTAACTTAAGTAATTGTTGACGCAGTTTATGGTTTAGCGCCCTCAATACCAATGCCGCTTTTTTAAGTGCATTATAATCCATTGTAACCGAAGAAATTGAAGTTTTTGCTGAAGCCATAGCTTCTTGCTCACGTGATTGAGACGTAACCATCATAAGGATAAAATTTAAAATGCTTGAACAATATTTAAACCTTACAAATATACTATTAATTGTTTATGCAACCATATATATTTAAGAATAATAACACTTTTTTATTTTAATATTTTTTGTTGGTATTAATTGATTGAAAGTCTTTAAGATAGAAGGGTTCGCTGTATGCAAGATTGGCAAAATGTTTTTTTACAAAATGACTATTTGATAATTGAGATAAGGCTGTAGGATCATTTTCAATTTGCCTGAAATGTGCATTTGTATGTTCACAAATTTTTTCCCATTTTAATGCACCATTACCAAAAAATAAAACCTCGTTTGTGTGCATCTCTTTGTTAAATGAAGATTCATTTAGAATAATGGCACAGGGTTTTAATACCATTTGTAAATCCTGTTTATAAATAGCAGTAAAAACTTCCATTCGCCGGGCATCCATCATAGGGCAAAGTAAAAGATCTTTAGCAACATTTTTTAATTGAAATATTGCCGCCTTTGCCATCATTTGTAATGTGTTAATCGCTATTAAAGGTTTTTGTAAAGCATAACATAATCCTTTAGCGCTGGCCATACCTACTCTAAGACCTGTATATGAACCTGGCCCTGCTGTAATAGCAACAGCATCAATTTGTGATAATTTAATGCCTGTGGTTTTTTCCAATTGCTGAATGGCAGTTTGTACAAATGATGCATGTTCTTTTTGTGAACTGCTAAACATCACTTCCACAATCATACCATCTTTTGCAAAACTAACATGCGCTATTTCAGATGCGGTATCTATGTTTAAAATTATGCTCATGCGTTTTTTTGATTCGCCTTCTCAATTAATAAAGCTGCCGGTTGGTACCGGTTATTTGTTTCAAATAATTTTTGTAATAGTGTTAAAATATTTTTTTCTCCAATAAATGTAGCCCATTCAAATGGCCCGTAAGGATAATTAGTGCCCAGTTTCATGGCAATATCAATTTCTTCTTTGCCGCTAACATCATCACCCAAAGCAAAATATGCTTCATTAATGATCATTGCTATAACCCTAGCCGAAACGAATCCAGGTTCATCAGCAACAGCATGTATTTTTATGTTAAGACTATTAAAAATATTAATAACCTGGTTATTAATTTTACCAGCAATTTCCCAGGTATGCCGGTTTAAAAAAGTGGCCCAGCCATTTATACGTAAAACATTTGCCGGTGCATTTAATGATGCCAAAGTGTTTGTAACCGAGTTTATAAATACAGGCTTAGTAATATGCTTAAAAACAGAAACATCTGTAATTTGTTGTAAACAAAAGATAGCATCAGCATCGTCAAACTTATTAAAGGAATTACCATCTTCAACCCTTATGTAATCCATATCAGTTCTGCTGCCGGTAAATTCATTCCACTGAGCAACTGTAGCCCAAACAATAAATTTCATAATAATATTTTTACAAAAATAGGTGGTTGATAAAAGATATATTTGTAATTCATAAAAAATAAATTTTAATAAGGATGAAAACAATAATTAAAACAGCACAAGCGCCGGCTCCAATAGGCCCTTATAACCAGGCTATATTAAAAAATGGAATGCTATTTATTTCTGGCCAAATTGCGCTGATACCGGGCACATCAGATTTAGCCAATACAGATATTGCAACTGAAACCAACCAGGTGATGTTAAATTTGAAAGCAATACTAACAGAAGCTGAAATGGATTTTGGAAACATCGTTAAAACCACAATTTTTTTAAGTGATATGGCTTTATTTACACAAGTGAATGAAGTATATGGAAGTTTCTTTTCTGAAGATGCCGGTTATCCTGCCAGGGAAACGGTTGCCGTAAAAGGACTTCCCAAAAATGTTAATGTAGAAATAAGCATGATTGCAATAAAATAATCATGAACATACAAACAGAAAAATTAGTTGTAATAACAGCAAAAGTACATGATTTACTACCAGAAGTTTTGCAACAAAAGGGTTATAATATCCTGTATAATCCTAAAATTACTTATGAAGAATTAGTGCTAATTGCAGATAAAGTAACAGGCATAATTGTAACAACCAGGATAAAGATTGACAAAAATTTAATAGACAAAGCCAATCAACTGAAGTGGATTGGAAGGCTGGGTAGCGGAATGGAATTAATTGATGTGGAATATGCAACTACAAAAGGAATAAAATGTGTGAGCAGCCCCGAGGGTAACCGTAATGCTGTAGCCGAACATGCATTAGGCATGTTACTAAACATGCTAAATAAAATAAACAGCAGTTTTAATGAAGTTAAGAGAGGGCAATGGTTACGTGAAGAAAACAGGGGTACCGAACTGGCTGGTAAAACCATAGGTATTATTGGATATGGAAATACTGGCAGCACATTTGCCAAATTATTGAGCGCATTTGATGTAACGGTGTTGGCATACGACATCAATAAATTTGATTTTAGCAATGGTTATATAAAAGAAGCAAATATTGAGCAGGTTTGCCGTTATGCAGATGTGATAAGTTTTCATGTACCACTAACATCTCAAACCAAACACATGGCAGATGAATTTTTTTTTAATTCGCTTAAACAGAAACCTTATATAATTAACACGGCAAGAGGTGCAGTGATAAAAACTGCTGCTTTAATAAATGCTTTGCAACAAAATATTATAGCCGGCGCAGCGTTAGATGTATTGGAAAACGAGCAGTTGGAAACACTGTCTGTACCGGAAAAACAAGAGATGGAGTACCTGGTTAATAACCAGCATGTTTTACTCACTCCACATATTGCTGGCTATTCAAATGAAGCTTTTTATAAAATGAGTGCTATTATTATAGAAAAGCTGAAAATATAATTTTTTTACTACTTTTGTAGTATATGCAACGCCTTAGGCAATCTAAGGCGTTGTATTTTTTTTTATTTGCTAAATGGAATTTTATGAGCACAACAAATTATGTTACAGCCGAAACTTTTGAAAAGTTAAAGGATGAACTGCAACGCATGAAAGGTGTTGAAAGGCCTGCAGCCAGCAATGCTATTGCAGAAGCCAGGGAAAAGGGTGACTTAAAAGAAAATGCCGAATATGATGCAGCTAAAGAAGCACAAGGTATGCTGGAAGCAAAAATAAAACATCTAGAAGGTGTAATTGCCAATGCCCGTATTTTAGACGAAAGTAATATAGATACCAGCAAGGTTTCAATATTAACTAAAGTTACACTTAACAATCTTTCTACAAAAAAGAATGTTACCTATAAGATTGTATCTGAAAACGAAGCTGATCTTAAACAAGGTAAAATTTCTGTAACCTCCCCAATTGGAAAAAGCCTTTTAGGAAAAATAGTTGGAGATGTGGTGGAGGTGCAAGTACCGGCAGGTATTCTTAAGTTTAAAATAGAAAATATAGAACTATAAGAAACACTTTACTTTTTTAAAGCCTGTTCAAATTTGAACAGGCTTTTTTGTGTTGTATATTTACAAAAAAAACGATGACAGTATTTACTAAAATAATCAATGGCCAATTGCCTGTATATAAAATTGCTGAGAACGAAAAATTTATTGCTTTTTTGGATATAGAACCCTTGGTTACAGGCCATGTTTTGGTAGTACCCAAAATAGAAGTTGATAAAATATTTGATGTACCCGATGAGTACCTGGCCGAAATGCTGGTTTTTGCAAAGCCCGTGGCACATGCAATAGAAAAGTCATTCAATTGTAAGCGATGCGGAGTAAGTGTTGTGGGTTTAGAAGTGCCACACACCCACATGCACCTGGTACCAATTAACACAGCCAACGATCTTAATTTTACCAAACCTAAACTTAATCCATCGCAGGCCGAGTTAAAAAATGCACAGGAAAAGATATTGGCAAATTTATAATTTAGGGATGCATTACCTGTAACCTAAAACCAACGCCATGTATGGTTTCAAGCACAATATTTGGATCGGCTTTAAAATGCTTACGCAGTTTGGTTATAAACACATCCATGCTGCGGCCTAAAAAATAATCATCTTTACCCCATACATTAAGCAATACTTCTTCTCTTTTTAAAACCTTGTTTTCGTGTTGGGCAAAAAAACGCAACAGGTCCGATTCTTTTTGAGTTAAGGTAATTTCTTCTTTGCCGGTGTATATTTTTAATTCATTTACAACAAACTTTAATTTGCCCAATTGGTAAACTTCATCAGCATCTGCTTGTAGTTTTTTTGTACGTCGTAAAAAAACTTCCATGCGTAAAATCAGCTCTTCTATACTAAATGGTTTTGTTATATAATCATCGGCTCCGGATTGAAATCCTTTTATCTTATCTTCCTGCATGCTTTTGGCAGTTAAAAAAATTATAGGCACAACATCACTTAATTGCCTTATTTTTTTTGCCAGTGAGAAACCATCTCGTACAGGCATATTTATATCAAGTAGGCAAATATCAAATTCCTTTTTTTGAAATTGTTGCCAGGCCGTTTCTCCATCGGGGCAATGTGTTACTTCAAAATCAATATCCTGCAGCGAATCTTTAATCACAAATCCAAGCGCCAGGTCATCTTCGGCCAATAATACTTTTCCTTTTTGCATACGGTATTTTTTTAATTGCGTGGTATTTTTATAGTAAATGTACTTCCTTTGCCTAAAGCACTTTTTACTTCAATTTTTCCATTATGGGTATCTATTACTTTTTTTACAAAATTTAAACCAAGCCCAAAACCTTTGCTGCTATGCAGTTCGCCTTCGGTA
>DAOLYC010000069.1:0-9134 GCA_035425605.1 Ferruginibacter sp. | reverse complement strand
AAAGTCAACATGCTCTTTTTGGCAAAATTCTTCAGCAAGCGCAAATAAATGATTGCTAAAATTACTCACCACCACAGCAGCAACATGTAATTTTAATCTTACTTCATCGGTTGCTTTTACTACTTTGGCAGATATGGAATTTGCCAGGTCTTCAATCATTTTTAATGTTTCGGGTGTATTGCCATCAATTAAAAATGGAATTTCATTGATATCTTTTAATTCGCTGCGAAGGCTTTGCAATGGATACAATACACCGTAATTACCTGATATATCTTTTAATACATCAAGCGGTACAGAGCCAGCCGTATGCACTATTAATTTTTTACCCAACTGCAATTTATTTTGTAGCCCATACAGTGCGCCATCGCTTATTGCTACAATATATATGTCTGCATCGTTATTGATTTTGCCATTCATATCGCCAAATGAACAGTTAAATTCATCGGCTAAAACTTTGGCATGATCAGCATGCCGGCTTATAACCTGCAATACTTTATGCTTATTTTTAACAAGAAGCCTACCCAAAACTGCAGCCACATTTCCCGATCCGATAATTACAACCTGCATATTCTTAATTTTGTATTATTATGAAACTTATACAAAGATTAGGAATAACATACATTCAAACAAAATTTAAATTACTCTCAGTTGTTTCAAAAAAACATACTGCAAAAAAAGCATTTAAAGTGTTTGGTACTCCAATTTTTAAATCGGTACAAAAAGGCCCTTTAAAGAATGCCGATAAAGTAGAATTGATTTTAAATAATAAAAAAATTATTGGTTATCGGTGGAACCATCCTCAACCCAAAAAAGCATTAATACTACATGGTTTTGGATCGGCGGCATACAAGTTTGAAGAATATGCCAACATAGTTGCAGAAAAAGGGTATGAAATACTTGCTTTTGATGCACCAGCGCATGGTAATAGCGAAGGAAACAGTACTAACGCCATTGAATATTGTGCCATGATTGAAAAAGTGATTAAAAAATTTGGGCCTGTAAATAGTTTTATAGCGCATTCATTTGGAGGTATATCCCTTAGCCTTGCTTTAGAAAAATTACCTCATGATGCAGACACAAAAGTTGTTTTTATAGCCCCGGCAACCGAAACTACATCGGCAGTTAACGGAGCTTTTAACATGTTAAAAATAAAAAACGAGCAAGTAAGGGCCGAGTTTGAAAAGATAGTTGTTGAAATAAGCGGAAAAAATACAGCCTGGTTTTCTATGCGCCGAGCCATGAACAACATCAGCGCTTCAGTTTTATGGATACATGATAAAAATGATGACATAACACCCTGGGCAGATGCTGAAAAAGTACAATCAGACAACCATTCCAATATAAGGTTCATCATTACAACAGGACTAGGCCACAGCAAAATTTATCACGATAAAATGGTAAAAGAACAAGTAAAAAAGTTTCTTTAATTGGGTTATATTAAAAAGCAGTTTTTTAAATTTTATTTGAAATTTTCAATTTTAAACTAATATTGCATTGCAGGTTTATGTGAAAAAATAGCACATTGCTACACGAAACGATGCTGTAAAAGTAAATATCACAACAGTGCCTAAACCTTTTACTATGGCTTGTTACAAAATAATATTGTAATATAATTATGGCGAAAAATTTGTTAATAGTAGAGTCTCCGGCAAAGGCTAAAACCATTGAAGCAATTCTTGGTAAAGACTTTGAAGTGAAGAGCTGCTTTGGTCATATACGAGACCTGGAGAAAAATGATATGGGCATAGATGTTGCCAATAATTTTAAGCCAGCATATATCATCTCGCCCGATAAAACAAAAGTGGTAAACGATTTAAAAAATCTTGCAAAAAAAGCAGAAACTGTTTGGCTGGCATCGGATGAGGACCGTGAAGGAGAAAGTATAAGCTGGCATTTAGCCGAAGTGTTGGGGCTAGATACTAAAACAACCAAGCGAATAGTTTTTCACGAAATAACCAAACCGGCCATATTAAAAGCGGTAGAAAACCCCCGAACCATTGATATGCACCTGGTAGATGCACAACAGGCACGCCGTGTTGTTGACCGCCTGGTGGGTTTTGAATTAAGTCCGGTGCTTTGGCGTAAAATTGGCATGAGTGGCGGACTTAGCGCTGGTCGTGTACAAAGTGTGGCCGTTAAATTGATTGTAGAGAAAGAAAGAGAGATAAATGCTTTTACACCGGTAAGTAGTTTTAAATTGGAAGCAACCTTAGCAGCAACCGATTTAAATAACAAAACAGTTTCTTTTAAAGCCGAGGGTGCAAAACAAAACAGCGAAGCCGATGCTGAAAAATTTTTACAAAGTTGTATTGGCGCAAATTATACGGTAAAGGATATACAAGTTAGGCCAGGAAAACGTACACCGGCGGCGCCTTTCACTACTTCTACTCTTCAGCAGGAAGCTAGCCGTAAGTTGGGATATGGGGTAAGCAAAACCATGTTACTGGCACAAAAATTATACGAAAGCGGCAAGATAACATATATGCGTACCGATAGTGTAAACCTAAGCGATACTGCAATGAACAGTATAAAAGATGAAATAGGAAAAAATTTTGGCGACAAATATTTAAAAGTACGCAGGTATAAAAATAAAAGCGAAAGCGCACAGGAAGCACATGAAGCCATCAGGCCTACTTATATGGAAGTAAAGAATGTGGGCGACAAAGATTTGCAAAGATTATACGAATTAATTTGGAAGCGTACCATTGCATCGCAAATGGCCGATGCAGAGTTGGAGAATACCACAGCAAAAATTGATATCAGCACAAACGGACAACAACTTACAGCCAACGGGCAGGTCATTACATTCGACGGATTTTTAAAAGTATATTTTGAAAGTACCGATGATGATGATTTAGAAGAAAACGACGATAGCCGTCTTCCAAATTTAACTGTTGGTCAGCAACTTGCTTTTGAACGGATGACAGCTACAGAAAAATATACCAAACACAGCGCCCGTTACACAGAAGCCTCATTGGTAAAAAAACTGGAAGAGCTTGGCATTGGACGTCCGAGTACCTACGCTCCTACCATATCTACAATTATAAAACGTAATTATGTAGAAAAAAAAGATAAAGAACCTGTAAAAAGAGATTTCCGTATTTTAAGATTGCAAAACGATGAGATAAAAAGAATAACTGAACAGGAAAATACCGGCGCCGAAAAATCAAAATTGTTTCCTACCGATTTAGGTTTGGTGGTTACCGATTTTTTAAATGAACATTTTACTAAAGTGATGGAATACTCCTTCACTGCATCTATTGAAAAAGAGTTTGACGAAATTGCCGAAGGCAAGATGAAATGGAATAATATGGTGAAAGATTTTTACACTCCATTTCATGAAGGGGTAGAGCATACATTAGTAAATGCAGAACGTGCCGTAGGCGAACGTAACCTGGGTACCGACCCTGTAAGTGGTAAACCAATCTTTGCCAGAATGGGCCGGTATGGCCCTATGGTGCAAATAGGTAGCAGCGATGATGAAGAGAAACCAAGGTATGCTAAATTAAAGCCATCGCAAAGTATTGAAACCATCAGCCTGGAAGAATCATTAGAGCTTTTCAAATTGGGAGAACCTATCGGTGAATTTGAAGGTCAGGAAATATCTGTAAACATAGGCCGGTTTGGCCCTTATGTAAAATTTGGCGACCAGTTTATTTCCATCCCCCGTGGCGAAGAACCGGGCAATGTAACCCTTAATCGTGCCATTGAACTAATACAGGCAAAACGAATAGAAGATGCACCAGTAGCACATTACGACAATAAACCTGTAACAAAAGGTAAGGGCAGGTTTGGTCCTTTTATTAAATGGAACGATATGTTCATCAACGTGCCTGTACGGTACGATTTTGAAAATTTAACTCAAGATGCTATTAATGAATTGATAGAAGCAAAACTGAAAAAAGAAGCTAATCGCTTCATACAACAATGGCCCGATGAAAAACTATCGCTGCAAAATGGCCGCTGGGGTCCCGAAGCTGTTTATGGTAAAAAACGATTGCGACTTCCCAAAGGAAAATATAACACCGAAACACTTGCAACCATAAGTCTTGATGAAGTAAAAGAATTAATACTGGCACAAGACCCCAAAGCCTTTGATAAAAAAGCGCCAGCAAAAAAGAAAGCAGCAAAGAAAAAGTAATTTCTATTTGAACTTGTTTTTAAAAAGTTAACGGGAGTATTACTGCAAAAAAATGTTTTGATTTTTTGAACTCCTGTTCTTCAAAACTCCTTTTTGCTTTTATTTATACAAATTAAAGGCTAGTAGAAAGTTTGCAACGGTAAATTCCAACATCTTGTATTTAATTTTATCTTTATCAAATGCCAGTAAACAGCTTTGAAATTTCTTTATTAGTAACGCAGCATGATTTAGATGATTTACAGCATGTGAACAATGTAGTGTACCTGCAATGGGTACAAGATGCTGCCTTAGCACATTGGCGTGCAAATGCATCTAAAATGTTACAGGATGAATATAATTGGGTAGTACTAAGGCACGAAATAGATTATAAAAGTCCCGCAGTGATTGCTGATGAGCTGGTTTTAAAAACCTGGGTTTATAATTACAATGCCGCAAGGTCAATACGCATTGTTCAAATATCCCGTAAAAGCGATAATAAATTACTTGCCGAAGCTAAAACAACCTGGTGTTTATTATTTGCTGCCAATAATAAACCTGTAAGAATTGGCGAAAATATAAAATTGCTATTTGCTCCGGAAATAATGTAACTGCTTAATTATTGTACATATACTTATCTTAATTTGCTTTAAGATCAATAACTATGTTGTTTCTATCTTAAAAATATTAGGTACAACTGTATTGTTTTTCAGGCTTTAATCCTTTGGTTTTAATTAATTTTACAATCATTGTTTATCTTTTATTTATTTTATAATGCACTTTCATCAAAAAAAATATTTAGTATCAAAATTCTTCTTGTTGTTAATATTGATTATTCCCAATCGCAGCAAGGTTCTTGCTCAGGAAAAAGCGCCAATATCAAATAAAATAACAGCAATCGAAAAAATAAATCCATCTACGGTACAACTGCTGTTTACAGATGGGCATCGTCTTACAATAGATTTTTATGGAGAAAATATTTTTCGTGTTTTTGAAGATACTTCTGAGGGCATCGTCCGTAACCCCGAAGCAATACCTCCTGCAAATATTTTAGTTGAAAACCCAAGAAAGGACGTTAATAATATTACGATACAAAATGCAGTAAATGTGGTTTCAGTGGCTACTGCTAAAATATCTATTGAAATAGATAAGAACACATCTTTGTTTAAAGTAATTAATAAAAAAACAAAAAAAACTGTACTGGAAACTATAAAACCTGTTGATTTTAAAGATGGAAAAGTTACAGTTGTTTTAAAAGAAAATACAGAGGAATATTTTTATGGTGGAGGTGTACAAAATGGACGCTTCTCTCATAAAGGAAAAAGTATTGCTATTGTAAATGAAAATAGCTGGACAGATGGCGGCGTGGCTTCTCCAGCGCCTTTTTATTGGTCAACAAATGGGTATGGAATGATGTGGCACAGTTTTAAACCCGGTAAATATGATTTTGGCGCAACACAAAATGGAGAAGTAGTTCTAACTCACAAAACCAATTACCTGGATGTTTTTTTTATGATTGACGATGGCGCAATAAACCTGTTAAATGATTATTATCAGTTAACAGGCAACCCGGTTTTGTTGCCCAAATTTGCTTTTTATGAAGGACATTTAAATGCATATAACCGGGACTATTGGAAAGAAGATTCATCGGGAATTCTTTTTGAAGACGGCAAACGATATAAAGAGAGCCAGAAAAATAATGGCGGCATCAAGGAATCGCTGAATGGAGAAAAAAACAATTATCAGTTTTCGGCTCGTGAGGTTATAGACAGATATCGAAAGAACGATATGCCCCTGGGATGGATATTACCCAATGACGGCTATGGTGCAGGATATGGACAAACAAGTACGCTAGACAGTAATATTGCCAATTTAAAATCATTTGGTGATTATGCACGAAAACATGGAGTGCAAATTGGTTTATGGACACAATCGGATTTACATCCTAAACAAGGAATAAGTGCATTGTTGCAAAGAGACATTGTGAAAGAAGTAAGAGATGCCGGTGTACGTGTATTAAAAACAGATGTAGCATGGGTTGGTGATGGTTATTCGTTTGGGTTACATGGTGTAGCAGATGTTGCACACATTGTGCCTTATTATGGAAAAGATGCCAGGCCTTTTTTTATTACTGTTGACGGTTGGGCGGGCACACAACATTATTCAACAGTATGGAGCGGAGACCAAACTGGCGGCAATTGGGAATATATCCGTTTTCATATCCCCACTTTTATTGGTGCAGGTTTATCAGGTATGTCAAATATTACATCGGATATGGATGGAATTTTTGGTGGCCAAAACCCTATTGTAAATGCAAGGGAGTTTGAATGGAAAACTTTTACTCCCATGCAATTGAATATGGATGGCTGGGGAACAAATCCAAAATATCCACAGGCATTGGGCGAACCGGCAACTTCTATCAATCGTACTTACCTAAAATTAAAATCAGCGCTTCTCCCCTACAGTTATAGCATAGCAAAAGAAGCTGTTACAGGTTTGCCAATGATAAGAGCAATGTTTTTAGAAGAATCCAATACATATACTTTAGGTAAAAACACTGAATACCAGTTTATGTATGGTCCTTATTTTTTAATTGCACCCATCTACCAATCTACCGAAATGCAAAAGGAAGGGAATGACATTCGTAACAATATTTATTTGCCCAAAGGTGAATGGGTAGATTATTTTTCTGGAGAGGAATATGCCGGTAACTGTATTTTGAACAGTTTTGAAGCACCATTATGGAAATTACCTGTGTTTATAAAAAAGGGCGCCATCATTCCTATGAATAAATCCAATAATAATGTAGATGAAATTGATAATACAATTCGTATGTATGAAGTTTACCCGTTTGGTAAATCATCGTTTATACAATACGATGATGATGGAACAACTGAAGCATATAAAAATAGAGAAGCTGTTACAACCCTTATAGAATCAGTTTTAAACAATGACATTGCAACTATTAAAGTACATGCCGGCAAAGGTGATTTTAATGGTTTTGTAAAACAAAAATCAACTGTATTTAAAATAAATGTTACAGCTAAACCCAAAACTGTAACAGCAGTAATTGGTAAAAAGAAACAACTGATTATAGAAGCTAAATCGCTGAAAGCATTTAATGAAAACAATAATGTTTATTATTATAACCCGGCGCCAGGATTAAATGAATTTGCAACAACTGGTAGCGAATTTGCTAAAGTAAAAATGATAAAGAACCCACAGGTTTGGGTAAAAATAGCCTCAACAGATATTTCCGTAAACGATGTAGCCGTTGAAATTAAAGGTTTTGTTTTTAAACCGGTAGATAAACTAAAACAACATTCTGGAAGTTTACCCACAGTATCAAATTTAAAAATAGCCGATAGTAATAAAACAGCATATTCGCTAACGCTTACATGGAATGCAGTTTCCAATGCTGACTATTATGAAATTGATTTTAAGAATATGATTTATACTACAATTAGAGATACACATTTTTTATTTGAAAATCTTCAACCAGAAACCGATTACCAATTTAACATTAGAGCTGTAAACAAAAATGGTTATTCTAATTGGGTAACCATTATGAGTAAAACGGCCATTAACCCTTTAGAATTTGCTTTACATGATATTACTGTTCAATCATCGGTTGCAGATGAAGAAGAAAATGAGATAACAAAATTGTTTGATTTTGATGATAAAAATACCTGGCATACAAAATACGGACAAAAAGCTGTTCCCTTTAATATGGTAATTGATTTAAAAACGATTAATCAATTAAGTAAGTTTCAATATTTGCCACGAATGAACGGAAGAAATGGCATTTTAACCAAGGGTACTATTGAATATAGTATAGATAAAAATAAATGGATAACAGCGGGCTCTTTTGTTTGGAAAAGAGACAATACAACAAAAACTTTTGAATTTACTGATCTGCCTACAGCTCGTTTTATAAAAATATCAGTAACAGAAGCTGTTGGAGATTATGGCTCTGGTAACGAACTGTATGTATTTAAAGTGCCCGGTACAACTGGTTATTTGCCAGGCGATATCAATAATGATCACAAGATTGATAACAATGATCTTACATCTTACATGAATTACACCGGATTAAAGAAAGCTGATGCAGATTTTGAAGGTTATATAAGTAAAGGAGATATTAATAAAAATAATTTGATTGATGCTTTTGATATTTCAAATGCAGCCATACAACTTGAAGATACAAAAGTAACCGAAGACAGCTCTGCAAAACTATCTGGCTCCATTCAATTATTTACAGCAAAACAAAACTATAAAAAAGGAGAATCCATTGAAGTGATAGTTAAAGGTATAAATTTATCAAACGTTAATGCATTGAGTTTTGCATTACCTTATAATCAACTGGAATATGAATATGCAGGACTGCAATTGATTAACACAGGTGTTATGGAAAATTTCACCAACGACCGGTTACATACCGATGGAAGTAAAGTGCTTTATCCCACATTTGTTAATGTTGGTAATAAACCAACTTTAAATGGAACAGAAACACTATTTACAATAAAACTTAAAGCCAAACAAAACCTAACTTTTAATTTAAAACCTATTATGGGTATTTTGGCAGATAAGCATTTAAAGTATCTTGATTTTTGAGTTTTTAAAATTGGCTCATGTTTTTAAAACAAATTATTTTAACCTTAGGCGAATGATAATTTTAAAAATATAAGCAAGTGCATTAAAAGATAAACAACTTTTTTAGTTCATCGTAATTTTAAATTCTTTTGGATGAACGGCGCCTAAAAGATTGCTAACAAAATAATCCCAGCGCTTACGCATCATATAATAACTATCGGCGCCATAACCATGCCTTGCATTAGGAAAAATAATCAGGTCAAAATCTTTATTGGCTTTTTCAAGCGCCTGCACAACCAGGTAAGTGTTGTAAGGAGGAACATTGTCGTCTAATCCGCCATGAGCAAGTAATAATTTGCCTTTTAAACCCGCTGCAAAATTTTCATTGGCCTGGTCTTCATAATTACTTTTTCCATTGGCATCT